>JBPCPQ010000286.1:0-4100 GCA_050999015.1 Pyrinomonadaceae bacterium
CATCTTAACGACGTGATCCACGCCGGTCATCAGGTCGTTGAAGTCGCCGCGCCCCCAGTCTTTGACGTTGGCGCGGCGGAAGTCCGCGCCGTAGCCGGAAGAGCCGCGCGGGTTCGGGCGGAGCACCGCGTAGCCGCGTGAGGCGAACGCCGCAATCGGGTAGGCACCGCGACTGGCGATGAACGTCTGCGTGAAAACTCCCGCTGGGCCGCCGTGAATCACCAGCAGCAACGGCACACGCTTGCCGGGTTGGTAGTTGACGGGGTAAGTTAGAAGACCTTCGATTTCTTTTCCGTCAGTGCTTTTCCAACTCGCCACTTCGGTCTTGCCGAGCGGGAGTTGGGGAATATCCGCGTTGGCACGGCTGATCTGGACGGGCGCGAAATCCCCGGCACGGCTGACGAACGCTTCGGGAGGACGCTCAGAAGATTGCATCACGAATCCGAGCATTGTGCGCGAGTGGTTGAGGTCAATGCCGTTCAGGACTTCGCCGCTTTTATTCACTTCCGTAATCGCACCGGTCGCGGCGCTCGCCGTGTAAAGCCGCGTGCCCGTGCCACGCGCTTCGCTGAAATAAAGATTCTTGCCGTCCGCCGCCCAGCCGATCAAATTCGGCTGACCGTCGTAAGACGAAGCCAACGCTTTCGACGCGCCGCCCCCCGTCGGCACTAACGCAATCGTCGCGCTGCGCGCCCAACGCGGGGGATTATCGGAGACGGACATCGCAATCGTCTTGCCATCGGGAGAAAAGGCGGGCTGCGCTTCGGCGGCAGGTGTCGCGGCGATTGTTTTGGCTTCGCCACTTGCGACATCAATGACTGACACATCAGAGGTCGTCCAGTAATCGGCCTTCGGCCCTTTCGTGTGCGAGAAGACGATTGACTTACCGTCCGGCGACCAATCGAAGTCGCCGCCGACGTGATAATCACTCTTCGTCAACTTGCGCGGCGCGCGCTTTCCCTCGGCGTCCTTCTGCAACGTGACGACGTAGAGCCTGTTCTGCTTCACGCTCTCGTCAACCCAGCGCCAGTCATCCTTCCCCTTCGTGCCCTTTTCTTCGTCATCGCTTAATTGATCGCTCATCGTGAAGGCGATTGAGCGATTGTCCGGCGACCACGCGAAATTACTGACGGACGTTTTCACGTCGGTTAACTGTTCCGCCTCGCCGCCGTCCAGGCGCAGAAGGTAGAGGTTGTTTTTGCCGGAGCGACTCGACGTGAAAGCGAGCCACTTAGAGTCGGGCGACCATCTCGGGTTGCTCGAAGACTTCTCCGCGTAAGTCACTTGAAACGAATCGCCGCCGTCAATTCGCGCGCCGTGAATCTGCGTGACGTACTCGCTCTTTTCCGGAGTCATCACCGAGGTCGTCACGGTGTAGGCGACGCGCTTGCCGTCCGGGGAGACGCGCACCGCTCCGGGCGGCGTCGAGGAGGCCGCGCCGACGCCTTTAACTTTCATCATCAACTCCGGCGTCCACACGTTCGGGGCGGGAGTTTGACCAACTGCGGCTCCCATTCCAAACGTAGGCACGACAAACAGCAATGCGCAAATCAACAGTTTCTGCATTCTTTTTGTTTGCCTCATCATGATTCTCCTTCCGACCTCAAGAAAAACTTAGCCACGAATTGACACTAATCAACACGAAGGAAAAACGTCCGCGCTCAACCTGTGGCGCTGATTGCTTCATATTCCCCGTTCTGTTGCTTTCTATTTGTGCTCATTCGTGTTCATTCGTGGCTAAAGTTTTTACTGGCGCATTAAGTGGCGTTAACTGCCTCGGCAACCGTCGCGCGATTCTTACCGTCGCGCTTGGCGCGGTAGAGCGCGGCGTCGCTCGCGGCGTATAACTCGCGCTCAGACGCCGCGTGCGCCGGACAGGCAGCGACGCCGAGGCTGACGGTCACTGTTCCGACTTCTTCGACCAACTCTGAGGCGACGGTGCGGCGCAGGCGCTCGGCGACGATCAAAGCCTTCGCGCTGTCGGCTCCGGCCAGCAGCAGCGCAAACTCTTCCCCGCCCAAACGCGCCGCCGTGTCGTTGTCGCGCAGGTGTTGCATCAGCGCGCCGGCGACGTGGCAGATGACGAGGTCGCCGGCCGGGTGGCCGAACGAGTCGTTAATCTTCTTCAGATTGTCCACGTCCAGCAGCAGCAGCGCACACGGCACATCGTAGCGCCGCCATCGCTCAACCTCCTGCTCAAGCGCATTGCGGAACCGACGCCGGTTCGACAGCCCGGTCAGGTAATCGCGGTCGGCGTCGGCGCGCAGCCGATCCATTGTTTGCTTCAGGTCTACTAATTGCTCAACGCGCGTGACGAGCAATTCCAGTTCTTCCGGCACTTCAAAAAAATCAAAAGCTCCGGAAGCGAGTGCGGCGACACGGACTCCGACGGTCGCTTTTTTCGTTCCGATCAAAATAAGCGGGACGCCGTTTTGCGTATGAGACAGCATCCGGGCTAGATCGTGTGCGCTAATCTTCTTCAACTCTGAGTCGGCGACGACGACGTGCGGGCGCGTGCGTTGCAGCGCGACGAGCGCCTTCGCCCCGCCCGCGACGCCGACCACCGCGAACCCGGCACGCTCCAACTCTGTTCCGTAGACGCTGATTGAAGTGTCGTCGGTGACGAGCAGAATGCGTCCCTGATCGCGTGGCCGGACAAGTTCTTTTTCAGCAGTTCGCGCCGTGCTACTCATGGTTGAAAAAAGGAGAAGAGGATCAAGGGAAAAGAGGAACAGAAGATGTGCGTCATCCACTTCCCTTTCACCTTCATGTTCTGTCCATCCTTGCTAATTTCATCGTATGCCAATCTTGCGTGTTTCGATTTAGCTTCGCGCGGCGCGGATTAAAGCGCGCATCCGTGCGGAGTCCTTGCGTCCCGGAGCGATTTCAATGCCGCTGCATGCGTCAACGGCGTAAGGATTGACGGATTCAATCGCGGCGCGGACGTTTTCATGAGAAATGCCCCCGGCGAGATATAACTGCGGGAACAGGTCGCGCGCCTTTCGTGCTACCGACCAATCAAAACTCTCGCCCGTCCCGCCCATCTCTTTCGCGCTGAAGCTATCAAGGAGCACCGCCTCCACTTCGTAGTCAAGGATGCTTTCGACATCGAAGCCGTCTTTAACGCGAAACGCTTTGATGACCCGGCGCGGAGCAAGTGACTGACAGTATTCGGGAGATTCATCGCCGTGCAACTGTGCCACCGCAACGCCCGCTTCGTCCATCACGCGCGCGACTTGTTCAGGACTCTCTTCATCAACGAAGACGCCGACGCTGAGCACAGTCTTAGGCAATCCGGCGATGATCTGCCGCGCTCTCTGCGGTGTGATGTAGCGCGCGCTCTGCGGGTAGAAATTGAATCCGAGTGCGAATGCCCCCGCCTCCACCGCCGCGACGGCGTCCCGTTCGTTCGTGATCCCGCAAATCTTCACGCGCGTGGTCATAATGTTAGAGAGGAATTGCTCAGACGTCATGCGGCAGTTGAATGGCTGATTAAATCGCGCAGCACCATCACAGGGTCTTCGGCGCACATCAGTGTCTCACCGATTAGAAAACCTTTGTAGCCGTGTGAATGCAAAAGCTGAATGTCACGCGCGTTGCGGAGACCGCTTTCGCTCACGAGCAACGCATCACGCGGCGCGTCTTCCGCCAATTGAATGGACACATCAAGCGAGACCTTGAATGTTGACAGATCGCGATTATTCACTCCGATTAGCGTCGCGCCCCACGCCTGTGCGCGACGCATTTCTCCGACGGTGTGAACCTCGACGAGTGCATCCATGCCGAGTTCATCTTCGGTCAAACGGAGAAAGCGCGCCAGTGTTTCGTCGTCGAGCGCGGCGACAATCAGCAGCAGCGCGCTCGCTCCCGCCGCCGCACTTTCATAAATCTGGTATTCGTCAACAATGAAGTCTTTGCGCAGCACGGGAAGAGACACGGCGGCGCGCACATCTCTGAGGTCAGAGAGCGAACCGCGAAAGTGTTCCTCTTCGGTCAACACGGAAACGGCGGTAGCACCCCCGGCTTCATAGAGGCGCGCGATTTCTGCCGGGCGGGCGTTCGTATTGATACTACCTTTCGACGGCGACGCGCGCTTAAAT
>JBPCPQ010000247.1:0-4033 GCA_050999015.1 Pyrinomonadaceae bacterium
ACAGAATCAAGTTTCCTCGTCACCGAACTCAACCGTGAATTTTTCGATGCGGCGCAGAAAGCCGACCTGCTGAAGCGCGTCGCCGCCGAGACGGGCGGGAAATACTATGCGTTAAACCAAGCCGACCAATTGATTGATGATTTGACGTACCGCGACAGCGACAACTCGGAGCGGGTCACGAAAGAATTGTGGGACATGCCGATCAACTTCTTTCTGATTGTCGGACTCGTCGTCGGCGAATGGTTCCTGCGCAAACATGAAGGACTAGCCTAGGGGCAGTGGTCAGTGGTCAGAAACGGAAGGCAGAAGGCGGAAGGCAATAAGTCACCTTCGATTGGGCACTGAAGTAATGCGTTACATAACAAGGAAACTATTATCCGGCTATCTACGGGCGACCGTGTACTTGTTAGTCATTGCCCACTGCCTTCTGCCTTCTGCCTACTCACTGACCAGTGACCACCGGTCACTGCCCACTGCTCAGGAGAGCAGTTACGCCGTCATCATCAGCGGCGCGAGCGGGGAGGAGAATTACGCGAAGCAGTTCGCGGAGTGGTCGGAGAGTTTGCGGCGGGCGCTCGTCGAGGAATTAAACTTTGCTCCCGAAAAAATCAGAATGCTTTCGGAGAAGCCGTCAAACGGCGCGGTACGCGCGACGGCGGAGGAAGTGCGGCGCGCGTTCGAGTCGTTGCGCGTCGAAGCGACGCCTGAGTCAATTGTCTTCGTGTTTCTCATCGGGCACGGCACTTTCGACGGCGCGAACGCGAAATTCAATCTCGTCGGCCCGGATTTGCCGGCGACAGCTTATGACAGTCTTATCTCCGCGCTCCCGGCGCGGCGCGTCGTTGTCATCAATACAGCGAGCGCGAGCGGGGAGTTCATCAAGCCGCTCGCCGGGAAAGGTCGCGTCATCGTCACCGCGACGAAAAGCGGGCAGGAGCGAAACGCGACGCGCTTCGCCGGTTATTTCATCGAAGCGCTCACGAACCCTGCCGCCGACGCCGACCAGAACAAGCGCGTCTCAGTTCTCGAAGCCTTCTCTTACGCCGCGAAGCTGACCGATGAGATGTATAAAAGCGCCGGTCGTCTCGCCACCGAACACGCTTTGCTGGAAGACAGCGGCGACGGCGTCGGCCACCCGTCGCTTGAAGCCGGCGATGGCGCGCTGGCACGCACGACTTACTTCAACGTCCCAATTGCGACGCCAGCGGGCGGCGACAATCGCGCGGCGAAAGTTCTGGCCGAACGCACACGCCTCGAAGAAGAGATCGAACAACTCAAAGCGCGCAAAAGTCAGATGCCAGTCTCTGACTACGAAGCGACGTTAGAAAAATTGTTAATCGAACTCGCCAAACTCAATCAGGCGAACAAGCAGAAACAGTAGGCGGAAGGCAGCGGGCAGCAGGCAGTCAAGAGCGAAAGGGTAACGGATATGTTTTTATTTCGATCTGAATATAAGTTACGTAAAAGAACTGAAAGATTGAACCGAAAACTTGACCCGCGACACTCGTTATCGGTGCGACGTTCTTTGCTGCCTTCCGTCTTCTGCCTTCTGTTATCTGCCTTCTGCTTTCTGCCTTCTGCCTTCCACGCCCTGACCGTTGCTCAAACCGATGAATCCGCGCAGCGCGTCTCGCTGGTTGGCCTTGTCGAAGCCGGACGCTACGCGGAGGCGGAAGCGTCGGCGAAAAAGTTTCTTGAGAAGAACGCCGCGGCCGCCGACGTGCGATTGATGCTTGGCGAAGTTTACGCCGCGACGGGACGTTACAGGGAAGCTATCGGCGAGTTTGAGGCGGCGGGAAAAAACGCGGCGACGAAGGGCGGCATATCTTTCGTGCGCCTGCGTGGTGATTTGCGTCGTGGCGAAATGTTGTTGTTGACCGGACAGGAAGAAGCCGCGCGCACACTCTTCCAGTCGCTCGTCCGCTATTACAACTCCGCTAATCCGCAGACCGCGCCGGAGCTAACACTCGTCGCGCGCGCCTTCTGGCATCTCGAAAAATACAAAGACGCGAACGACCTTTACATGGCGGCGATTGCCGCCGATGCGACGTACATCGAAGCTCATCTCGGCGGCGGCGAGTTGTTCACGGAGAAATACAATTACGCCGAGGCCGCCGAGTTTTTCCGTGATGCGTTGAAGATCGATCCGAACAGCGCGCGGGCGCATCTCGGCGTCGCAATCAACAAACAATTAGAAGGCGGCCCGGAGATGCTCGCGGCGTTGACGCGGGCGCTGGAGATCAATCCGAATCTCGTCGAGGCGCGCTGCCTGCTGGCGAAGAGTGAGCTTGAGGCCGAACGCTACGACGCGGCGGCGGCGGAAATCGAGAAGGCTCTGAAGGTGAATCCCAATTCACTCGACGCACATTCGCTCAGCGCCGCGCTCCTATATCTTCAGGATCAGAATTACGAGTCAGAAGTCAAAGCGACGCTCGCCATCAATCCGCGCTACGGCCAAATCTTCGACACGCTCTCACATTTTGCGACGATCACCAGACGCTACGCCGAAGCCGCGCAGTTCTCGCGCCGCGCGATTGAAATCGCGCCGCGTCTGTGGCGGGCGCACCTCAGCTTTGGGGTCGCCAGCCTGCGCCTCGGTCGTGAGGGGGAAGGACGCGCCGCGATTGAGACGGCATTCAAGGGCGATTCCTTCAACGTGTGGGCGAAGAACACGCTCGATCTTCTCGACACGATGGGCGACTATCGGGAGACGAAACGCGGAGCGTTCATCGTCAAAGCCGCCGCGAAGGAAAACGATGCGGTCGCGCCTTACGCCGCCGAACTCCTTGAAGAAGCGACGACGAAGCTGACCGCGAAATACAAATTCACGCCGCAGGCTCCGATCATCGTCGAGCTTTATCCGAACCACGAAGATTTCGCGGTGCGTACTTTGGGTCTTCCCGGCCTCGGCGCGCTCGGCGTCTGTTTCGGTCAAGTGATCGCCCTCGATTCACCCTCGGCGCGTCCCGTCGGGCAATTCAATTGGGGCAGCACGCTCTGGCATGAGTACACCCACGTGATGACGCTTCAGATGACCAACTATCGAATCCCGCGCTGGTTCTCCGAAGGTCTTTCGGTCTACGAAGAGCGGCGTGCGCGACCGGGCTGGGGCGACGACTGGAATCCGACCGTGCTGAAAGCCCTCAAGGACGGGCGGTGGTTCAAGATCGCCGACCTCGACGCCGGCTTCCAGCGCCCGCGCACGCCGACCGACGTGCCGCTCGCATACTTTCAGGCGTCGCAAATCTGCGAGTTCATCGCCGAGCGCTACGGTTTCGACGCCATCCTCTCGATGCTCGCGCGCTACCGCGACAAAGCCAAGACGCGCGAAGTAATCAAAGAAACATTAAAGCTTTCCGAGGAAGAATTTGACCGTGCCTTCGGCGAGTACGTGCAGACGAAAGCGCGTCCGATGCTGCGTGCGTTGGAAGCGGGCGCGAATGTTCAGCGAGCGTCGGAGTTGACGAAGGAATCAATTCTCGAAGCGTTGCGCGCGAACCCCGAAAACTTCGCTCTCCTTCTGCGCGCCGGAACGATCTATCGAACGGAAGGCGACGCCGACAAAGCCGTGCTTCACCTGAAACGCGCCGCCGAGCTTTTCCCGTACCACACCGAGAAGGGCAACGCTTATGAATTGCTGGCTGAAATCTACGAAAAGCGCGGTGACAAAAACGCCGCCGCCGCCGCGTTGGAGTCGCTCGTCAAGTATGACGAAAACAATCTCGCGGCGCTGAAGCGGATCGCCGGACTGCGACGCGCACAGGATGATGCGACGCGGGCGCTCGAAGCTTTGCAATTATCTTTTTACATCAGCCCGTTCGACCACGCCGCGCACACCGAGGCCGGTGAACTATATCTCGGGCGCAACGAGGCAACTACGGCGCTTCGTGAGTTTCAGGTCGCGCTGGCGCTCCATCCGCCGAACGTGGCCGAAGCCAATTACAATGTCGCGCGCGCATACCTCGCCGCCAGTAAACCGAACGAAGCAAAACGCGCCGTGCTCCGCGCGCTCGAAGCCGCGCCGGGTTACGAG
>JBPCPQ010000283.1:0-4405 GCA_050999015.1 Pyrinomonadaceae bacterium
TTGCTGATAAAATCGGGGCGGCAACGCTGATCCCAGCTTCAATCAAAGGATGCCTGAAACGAATGAACATTACTCACTTAGAATGCGCGGCGTGCGGCCTTGTTCACGGGGCACAACGATTGCACAATCTTTGCTCACGGTGCGGCAAGCCTTTACTGGTGCGTTACGACCTGAAGCGCGCCGCGCGGACTTTGACAAAAGAATCGTTGCTGTCGAGACCTGCCGATTTGTGGCGGTATCGTGAAGTTTTGCCCGTCAGGGATGACGAAAATATAGTTTCTCTCGGCGAAGGCTGGACGCCGCTGCTGAAAGCTCCGCGCCTCGGCACTGAGGTCGGCGTCAAGGAGCTTTACATCAAAGACGAGTCGCAGAATCCGACCGGGAGTTTCAAAGCGCGCGGCATGTCGGCGGCGGTCTCGATGGCGAAAGAGTTGGGCGCGTCGCGTCTGGCCGTGCCGTCGGCGGGAAACGCGGCGGGTGCCCTCGCGGCCTACGCCGCCCGCGCCGGTCTCGAAGCGTTCATCTTTATGCCGCGCGACACGCCGCGCGCGAACGTCGTCGAGTGCGTCGAGACAGGAGCGCATGTGACGCTGATGGACGGACTCATCACTGACTGCGGCGCGGAAGTGGGGCGGCGCAAAGAGGCCGAAGGCTGGTTCGACGTTTCGACTCTCAAAGAACCTTACCGCGTCGAAGGAAAGAAGACGCTCGGTTACGAACTGGCTGAGCAACTTCAGTGGACGCTTCCCGACGTGATCATATACCCGACGGGGGGCGGCACCGGATTGATCGGAATGTGGAAGGCTTTTGACGAGATGGAACAACTCGGCTGGATCAGTGCGAAACGTCCGCGCATGGTGTCAGTGCAGGCGGCGGGTTGTGCGCCCATCGTCCGCGCGTTCGAGGAAGGAAAACGATTCGCCGACGAGTTTCCCGATGCGGCGACAACCGCTTCGGGTTTGCGCGTGCCGCGCGCGATTGGGGATTTTTTGATTCTCGACGCGATCCGCGCTTCGGGCGGCGCGGCCGTCGCCGTAACGGATGAAGAGTTAATCAAAGCGGCGCGCGAAATCGGCGCGGCGGAAGGATTGTTCGTCGCGCCCGAAGGCGCAGCCTGTCTGCCGGCGCTTAGAAAATTGTTGGCAGAAGGATTGGTGAAAGAGAGTGACCGCGTGGTGCTCTTCAACACGGGCGCGGGAGTAAAATACCTTGAGAGCTATGATGAATGAAAAGCTCTCGTAAAAGCCAAGATGACGTACCAAGCCAAAGCTGAAAGAAATATGAATAACAGACAGACGAAAGTTACCCGCCGCCGCCTGCGGCTGGCGACAGCGATCTTGATGCTTGCTTCTTTGTTCCTAAGTGATGGCCACCACGTCGTCGCGGCGGCGCAGGGCACAAAGGCGGCGACAGTTGTTGAGAATGACCGCGCGCGCTTCGATGCGCTCCGCGCGGAAGGGTTCGAGTCGCTTTACAATCTCGATTACGAAGAGGCGCGGCGGCGCTTCCGCGATCTGACGCGCTCCTTCCCAGACCATCCGGCGGGGCCGCAGTTTCTTGCGGCGAGCTTGTGGGTGCAGACACTGAACGAGTCGCGCCGCTTGCAGGCATCGCTTTACAACACGGATTCGTTCTACGCGAAGACCGAAGAGAAGACCGACCCGAAGCTCATCGCCGAGTTCCGCGAATTGACGGGGCAGGCCAAGCGACTCGCCGAGGCGCGACTGAAGCGCGACGCGAAGGACGCGGAGGCTCTCTATTTTCTGGGCGCGGTGGAAGGCTTGAGGGCGGCGTTCGCCGCCGCCGTCGAGCGCAGTTTCATCTCGGCGCTACGCGACGGACAAAACTCGGTCGAACATCACCGTGAAGTTCTCAAACTCGATCCGACTTTTCACGACGCCGAAATCAGTATCGGAACTTACGACTACGTCGTGGCGACGCTGCCGTTGCCGGTCAAGATTCTGGCGACCGTGGGCGGCGTGCGCGGGTCGAGAAAGCGCGGCTTGGAAACGCTCGCGCGTGTCGCGCGCGAAGGGAAGTGGGCGAAGGACGATGCGAAGGTTTTACTGATGGGACTTTTGAAGCGCGAGGAACGCTACACCGACGCGCTTCAACTGGCGCGTGACCTCGCCGCTAAATATCCGCGCAATTACTTGTTCAAACTGGAAGCGGCGGACGCGCTTGTCGCGCAAGCCGCCGTCGAGCGCCAGACCGCGCCGACGGTCGCCGCCAACGCCGAGCGCGAAGCGTTCGCCATTTTCGACGCGCTCTTGCAACCCGAACGCACAACCAAAGCACGGGGCGTGGCGAACTCGCCCGCCACGTCTCTGCGACCGCGCGATCTGATTCATTTCACTTACGGCGAGGCGCTCTTGACCGCCGGACAGACTGAGCGCGCCGCGCGGGAGTTTCTTCTCGCCGCCGCCGGAGCCGAGCCGGGCTTAGCGACGATGGCTCGCCTGCGCGCCGCGCAAGCGCTCGACCTCGCGGGCCAGAGAAGGGAAGCTATCGTCCACTACACTGGCGTACTGACTCGCCCCAACGTCTATGACTCACACCAAGAAGCCAAGCGGGGCTTGCGCGAACCATATCGGAAGCCGGCGACGGTAGCTGCTCCGAATCAGCGTAACAATGCGAACAACGTCAGCGATGCGGGGCGAGGCGAAACGCGGCAATGAGGCAGTAGGCAGCAGGCAGTGAAAGTCGGGTGTCACATTTGTCGAAACCGAGATGGCAAATTTGAGATATGGAGATTTGGATGTGCTGCCTTTGACCATTTTGAAAGGGCAAATTTGATTGCCTTACTGCCCGCCGCCTGCTGCCTACTGCCACTGCTTTCTGCCTTCTGCCTTTATGGAGCCATGTAACTGGCGGCGGCGCGCAACGTCTTGATGTGGTCGGGGGTCAACTCAACTTCAGTGAGGCCGATCTTCAGAGACACTTTCTTCGCGTAAACGATTTCTAAAAAAGTTCCGTAGGGCACAACCGTCAACAGCGATTCGGCGGCGACGCCGTTGATCGTTTGCACTGAGCGCTGCATTCCGCCGAAGGGAAACTTCCGCGCGTCCGCCGTCACCGTCAGCTTCCGCGCGTTCTCGTACCCCTCTCCCGCAGACACCGACAACGAGACGAAGACGAGCGCGATGTCTTTCGGTTTGACGATTGTCTTTCCCTTACTCGAAGAGAAAGCGCCTAAGCGCAACTCCTGATGTTTGCGCGAAGCGACGATCATCGGGTTCAGCAGCACCTTCGTCGTATCGCTCTGAGCGTCATACGCGACTTTAATCTCACCGGGCTTGAGCGCTTCCTGCGCGACACACTCACTACCGACACCGAAAGAATATGAGCAGACTAACAGTAATAACTTCGACAAGAACTGCGGCGTCGTTCTTTTCATCAATCTCATGTGCATCGGTTCCTCGTGGCGGGCAGCTTCTCAAAAATATCTATGCCGTCTCGGAGAATTGCGGCGCGACTTCCAAAACTTAGGCGGTGTCCGTCTTGATGCTTGACCGCACCTGTCCGTCGCTTGTACAAATGCCGTCATGGAGAATACCAGCCGGGACACCGACTCACCACTTCCGCCCGCCGTCGAGACAATCAATTTAGTCAGACGTTTTGGTGATTTTACGGCGGTGGATCATGTCAACCTTCGCGTCGAGCGCGGACAGTTCTTCGGCTTTCTCGGCCCGAACGGTGCGGGCAAATCAACGACCATCAAAATGCTGACCGGGTTGCTCGCGCCGACCGCCGGGCAAATTCGCGTGCTCGGTCGTGACCTCGCAGTTGAGCCACTCGAAGTGAAGCGGCGCATCGGAGTGGTGCCCGAAGACCTCAATCTCTTCGAGCGTCTGACCGGCGCGGAGATGCTCGCGTTCACGGCGCGCATGTACGGATTGAAGCGCGTGGAAATCGGCGAGCGGGCGCGGGAATTGCTGGCGCTGATGGAGCTTGACGGCGAGCCGAAAAAACTAATCGTCGAGTATTCGCATGGCATGAAGAAAAAACTTTCGCTCGCGTGCGCGCTGATTCACCAACCGGAGATGCTGTTTCTCGACGAGCCGTTTGAGGGTGTGGACGCTGTCGCTTCGCGCACGCTCAAAGACCTGCTCGCCCGGTTGACGACGCGCGGCCTGACCGTTTTTCTCACCTCGCACGTGCTGGAAATTATCGAACGCCTCTGCACCGACATCGCCATTATAAGCGATGGCCGCCTCGTCGCCGCAGGGCCGCTCGACGAAT
This sequence comes from Pyrinomonadaceae bacterium, assembly GCA_050999015.1. Lineage (GTDB taxonomy): Bacteria > Acidobacteriota > Blastocatellia > Pyrinomonadales > Pyrinomonadaceae > JBPCPQ01. The sequence continues at coordinate 4,243 of JBPCPQ010000283.1, forward strand.
TGCGGCGCGGCGTCACAATCGAAGGGGGCGAGGAGATGACAAACGGCCCCGTGCCGCTCGAAGATTATTTCATCCGCGTCGTCGGCGGCGCGCGCTACACAGGCGATGACGTACTTCAGTGGCTCGGTTGATCGAGTAAGAGAGAATGGCAGAAGCCCGCGCG
>JBPCPQ010000273.1:0-3015 GCA_050999015.1 Pyrinomonadaceae bacterium
CCTCTGGCAGATCCCTAACAATGAGGGAATGCACTGGCATAAAAGCGGCGTCAGTCTCCCTTTTCAACGACGTTGGCTCAATCATCGTAAATCGGTGACGAACCACGCAGAATAAATCCCTCAGCCAGACGCATATTAGCACGAATCGAAGCCTGTGTCAGAATCTGAAAGTCAGATGTGGAGACGGCAATTTGTTCGCGTAGGTAACAAACTTTAGTTTGCTTCCGCCGCGCGATAGAAGCAAGCTAAAGCTTGAACTCTAAACCCCTGTCCCCACCGCAACTCGATATAAGAATCGCGGCGAGATAAATTGACGGTTGGATGTGAGAGACGCGCTCGAAGATGTTGGGAAATGATGAGTGGCCGGTGCTTCTCTTCTAAGCTTCCGACTTTATTTGAAGACGATGGCGCCCGTGGGTTCGGGAGCGTTGCGGATTTTTAGTATGCGGTCAAGCATCTCGGCACATTCGCCGCTGCGCGAGGCGAGTTGTGAATCGGCCTGATCGTGGAGGCGACGCAGGCGGTGGAGTTCATCGGCAATGTGGAGCGCGGCGAGAATGGCGACTTTGAGCGAGTCAACGGTCAGCGAGCCTGACGAAATTTCACGCATGCGCTGGTCAACAAATTCGGCCAGACCGGTGACATACTCGCTGTCGCCGTCGGAGCGGATGTTGTAAATCTGGTTGTAAATTTCCACCCGGATGGTCGGCGTCCCCGTGGCCTCCGGCGGGTTCTTGATGGCGCTCATCGTGTTGCTATTCTCCGCTCCTTACCGGCGCATCACTTCGACCGCTTCGGGATCGAGCACAGTGATGGCATCAAGCATTGCTTCGACCTTCATCCGAATCATGTCGCGCTCGGCTAAGAGACGCTCGACTTGTGTTTCGAGCCGCGCTTTTTCGTCCGCCAAGTTTCCCATTTCGCGCCGCGCGCCGGCGACCTCACGCTCCAGCGTTTCCTTCTCTTGACGCAGAGCCTTCGTCAGTTCGATGGTACGGTAAATTTTATCTTCGAGGTGTGAAAACTTTTCCAGTCCGGTTAGTCCGACCATCGCTTCTCCTCACAAATTTATAACGTCAAAACTGCCGCCCGATTATGCGGCTTCGCCGCCCCAAGCGCAAGATTAGTTTTCGGCGCGCGCCGAGCTACTCATCTGGGTTCATTTTTCCGCTTTTTCTCCACTCGTGGCGAACCTTGAAAGCTCTTCATTGATTCGCTTCTGCATCTCATTGACTTCATCGTCGTGCAGCGTCCGGTCGTCGGCGCGATATTCCATGCGAATCGTCACCGCGCGCTCGCGCTCGTTCGGCTCGAAGGTACCAACCAGAGAAACACTGCGACAATGGGTCAGACTGAGATCAATCACCGCTCCTCTCAACTCCGCAAATGTTGTGCGGCGATTCACTGTCACGGTCACGTCGCGTGTCACCGACGGGAAGCGTGCCAGCGGCGTGTAACGTGCGGACGACTCCGCCGCACGGAGGAGCGCGCTGAAATCAACTTCTGCGACGTAGACAGGCTGCCTGAATTTGTATTCGGCGGAAGCATCTTCGGCCAGCCGGCCCGCAAAGCCGACCGCATGCCCTCCGACCATCACTCGCGCTGCCTGCCCTTCGCTGAGGTGCTTAACGTCGGACGCCTCGAACTCTGGCGCGGCGACTTTCACCGCGTCGGCCACCGTTTCGAGTGCGCCTTTCAAATCGAAGAAATCCAGATCGCGGGAAGCGCCCGCGCGATTCTCGTCGGCGGCCCCGCCGGTCATGACGAGCGCCAACGATTCCCGCTCGTGCGGCAACTGTTCAGACGAACTGCCCGCCGCGAAGATGCGCCCCATCTCGAACAGGCGGACGCTGCGCGTGCCGTGATTGAAGTTGTGACGCACGGCATCAAGAATTCCGGGCAAAAGTGTCGGGCGCATCCGCGTCACTCCTTCAATAACCGGATTGTCGAGGGTGACGAACTGCGCTGCACCGACGGTTTGAAGGCCGGGCAGGAGATCGAACTGTTCATCGTGCGTCGCGGCGATAAAGCTGAAGCTAATCGCCTCGTCGAACCCGATGGCGGCCAAAGTGCGCCGCGTCGCGCGCCGGCGGTCGTCGCCGGGACGATACGCGCCGGCAACATTCGAGGCGGGCAGTTCTTCTTCGATCTTTTCGTAACCGAAGTGGCGGGCGACCTCTTCGACCAAATCTTCTTCCCGCTCGATGTCCACGCGCCACGTCGGCGAAACGAAAGCGAGTGATGAAGGATGTCCGCTCGCATCTGCTCCGGCTGGAGATTCTTCATTCGCGTTGAAACCGAGCGCCCTCAAGATACGCCCCGCCTCCTCAATGGGAACGTCAAGGCCAGTCAATTCTTTTATCCGGGCGAAGCGTAAATTCGCCGTCGGCGGCTCGATAACTTTCGGGTAAACGTCTACGGCGTCTTCGGTCGCGGTGCCGCCCGCGATTTCGCAGATCAGCGCGATTGCCCTTTCCTGCGCGCGCAACACGCCTTCGTAATCCACGCCGCGCTCGAAACGATATGACGCCTCCGTATGCAGACCGAGAGCGCGCGCCGTGCGGCGTACTGACGGAGGATCAAAGTAGGCGCTCTCAATGAGTACGTCGCGCGTCTCGGCTGAGACTTCCGACTCCTCGCCGCCCATCACGCCGGCAATCGCGACCGGGCGCGCGGCGTCGGCAATCACCAACATCTCTTCGTCGAGCGGGCGCTCCACGCCGTCGAGCGTCTTTAATTTTTCGCCGCTCGCAGCGCGTCTGACGACGATTTTCCCGTCTGTGAGTTTCGCAAAGTCGAAGGCATGGAGCGGCTGCCCAAGTTCGTGTAGGACGTAATTGGTAATGTCGGCGACGTTGTTAATCGGGCGCTGCCCGATTGCTTGGAGGCGATTCGCCAACCACTCCGGCGACGTCGCGACGCGCACGCCGCGCACGATGCGCGCCGCGTAGCGCGGGCATAACGCGGGATCGTGAATCTCGACGGAAGCAAGCGACGCGGCGCTTCCCCCCGTTG
>JBPCPQ010000185.1:0-1924 GCA_050999015.1 Pyrinomonadaceae bacterium
CTTCAACATGGGCGTCGGGATGGTCGTCGTCTGCGCGCCGGAGGAGCGCGCGCGCATTCAGTCTCACTTCACCTCGCACGGCGAAAGGTCTTACGAAATCGGGCGCGTCACGACGGGCGCGCGTCAAGTCAGTCTTGTTTGAATCCACGTTAATAATGTCCCGAAGGGACACCGGAAATTAGCCGGTGGTGAAACCACCGGAACCGCACCCCAAATTCAACGCGCCCTGAAGGGGCGCAGGAAGTTTCGCACTCATTCTCAGGCGTCCCTACCGGGACGCGGTAACGATACTTTCTGTCTATCCGGTGGTTGCACCACCGGCTAATTTCCGCCGCGCCTCCGGCGCTTCCGCGCGGCCACTTTTTCCATCACTACTATTCTTCTTTCGTTCGTCAATCTTCCTTTGACCGCACAAGGAGAAAGACAAAGATGACCATTCCCATCACAAACCCGCCGCGCACATTTGAGCCGCCCGTTCGATGGCTGTTCGGTCGCCAATTCGTCGCCACGCTCAAGTGGACACTTCTCTACACCGCTTTCGGCAGCAAGCTTGATCCGCGCGATTGGATGCAGGCTGAAGAATATGAAGTCAAAGTCACCGAGAACGAGAAAGAGTTTTGGTTCGATTACATCTCCGACACCGGCGACGGCATGACCGCGACGTACAGCATCGCGTATCTCTGCCAGAGCGATCTGTTTGCGAGAGATTTGTGGAGAGAGATGCCGCCAACGGGTGAGGAAAATCTTTCCCAAGACGCACAGGCTGGTGACGTGACGATGCGGCGCGGCGCGTTTCTCTTAGTCGGCGGCGACACGACGTATCATCTCTCGGATTACGCCAGCCTTTCGACGCGCTTCATGTTGCCTTTTAAGTGGGCGTATGAAGACTTGAAAAACAAAGGACGCATTCCCGCCGACGAACCACGACGACCACTCTTCGGCATCCCCGGCAATCACGATTACTACGACATGCTCGACGGCTTCCGCCGCCAGTTTCGTCAGCCCATCAGAAGCGAAGACAAAAACTACGGTTCCGAAGATATGTCCGCGCCGCAACTGATGCTGCCCGGCTTCCGGCGTTATCAAGAATCGAGCTACGTCGCGCTGAAACTTCCCTTCAATTGGTGGCTGTGGGGGCTGGATACCGAGGTCGGGCAGATTGACGAACGTCAGCGTAAGTTTTTCGCGGAGTGCAACGACGGACGACCGCCCGACAAATTGATCGTCGCAACCTGCGCGCCCTCAACTGTGTTCGGTAAGCTTGCCGACAAGGATGACGAGAAGTGCGCGAAGGCGCTCGCCCAGCTAAATCTATCGCAGCCGTTTTTGCCCGACGATGAAAAATCAAAGACGGGCGGCGGACAACTTGAGATGTCTGACCTGTCTGGCGACGCGAAACTGGAGAACGGCCAATGCCGGCTCGACGTGTCCGGCGACATTCATCACTACGCACGATACTGGGGGCCGTCCACTAACGGCTCGCGCCCGCGCCCCGCAAATGCAAAAGCACCTTTGCCGCACGCGGAGAGTTACGCCTCGGTTGTGTCAGGACTCGGCGGCGCGTTTCATCATCCGTCGCAGACTTTCGCCGATGAGATTCAGGAACAAGCGTTGTACCCTTCGGAGAAAGTCTCGCGCGACGAGGTCGCCCGTCGCATCTTCAAATTCTGGACAATCTGGGACGGCGGCAGCGTGTGGCTGATCGGATTCATTCTCGCATTCCTCATTTACTTTGCGATTGCCGTCCCGCAAAGTAGCAGCCAAGACCTCAACAACTGTCCGCCTTTACAAAAGCTTGGCGTGACGAACCGATTGCCGATTACGCCGACGGTGCTTGCCGCGCCGGCAGTGGACGCGAGAAGTTCCGTCGAACAAATCGGCTTCGCGGGTGCAGTCGCGCCACAAGCCGACCCGTGCGCCGGCC
>JBPCPQ010000377.1:0-2663 GCA_050999015.1 Pyrinomonadaceae bacterium
GCTTGGAACAATCGGACTCTTTCGCGTGGACGAGAAAACTTGTGAGTTGCGGAAGATGTATCTCGTCCCCGAACTCCGGGGGCGAGGCTTCGGCAAACTGATGCTTGAGCGCGCCGTCAATCACGCGCGGACTTTGGGATTCAAAAGAATCGTGCTCGAAACGGCGAGCGTGCTTGAAGAAGCGATTAGACTCTACACCCGCTTCGGATTCCGACCCGTGAGCAGACATCATCTCGCCCCGCGCGCGGACCGAGCGTACTTTTTGGATTTGTCGGAATAGAGAAGTTATCAATCTCATTTCAACCGTCGTTCCCCTTTGTCGTTTAGAGGTGGGCTATGCCCTCCCGCAACGCCCCCGGAGGGCATAGCCCACCTCTAAACGGTCAAGATTAAAGATCAGAACAATTCGTCATTGCTTTTGACACGCACGAGAAAGGGCGAAGCGGAGCCTCTTAACTCCACTTCGCCCTTCGTGCATGACGACTGAATGTCGTTCGTTATTTTTCTTTGTCCGGTTTCGGCGCGCGCATGCGGCGGATCATCGGGGCCGGCGCTTCTTTTACGGTGTAGTCGGCGGGGACTTCAAAGAGTGAGCGCGCTGGCTCGCCGCGGTTGATGTTTGTCAAGCGGAACGTCGTCTCGCCGAAGCGCGGGTCGCTGTGGCGTGTCATCACGATGGTCTGTAATTCCGGCGAATACCAGCGTTCGGAGATAATCTGGATCGGTGCTTCGTTACCGATGGCTCCCGTCGGAATCGTCGTCGTGCTGCGCGTTCCGTCGGCCTCGACGCCCTCGATTGTTTGCTTACCGAGTGATTCTTTTTTGGAATCGGACGATGACGGGTTGCGGTAAAACTCCGTCACCCCGAGACCTTCGCCGTGCGGAGCCGCCGGCACCGCCATCTCGAACTCGCCCGGCGCGTGGCGACGTAGGGCAGTAGTCCTTGCTGCTGAAACGCCCGGCGCGGTGCCCACGTAGTCTTCAGTCAGTATTTTCTGATCAGATTTTTTTGTCGGGTCGGTCGTCACCACCACCCGCACGGCCCCATCTTTCTGCTCCGCATTCCAGCGCGGCAGAATAAGCTTGCGCGCGGTGCGCGAGCGCGGGTCGAGAATGTAGTTGACGCCCGCCACCGGATCGTTAATGAAGAACGTCTGCGGCGGGTCGCCGGCGGCGGCGAACGGGCCGATGGCGCCGAGCGTCTGGTCGCGGCGCGTGCGCCCCTCGCCGTCACGATAAACCGCCGCCGTGTTTTTGCGCACAATGCGGTTGCCATCGCCGAGCGCCTGCACGGTCTCCGATACCGACTGCGCCGAGTACGGAGCGTTCTTCACGACCTTGCCGCTGAAGTTCATCTCCGAAGAGATAAAGACAGCCGTGGCGTGCCGCCCCTCTCCGCCAATGCCCATCACATCTGGCGGCAGTGGCATGTGGCCTTCGCCGTGCCCCTGCCGTGTGACAATCACATTGCGCTCCACCAAAACGTCTTGCTCCGGTTTGGCCTGATCCTTACCTTGCGCCGTCGCTTGGGCATATACATTGACACTGCTTGCCGTTGCCGCAAGTAAGAATGCGACAGCGCCCATTCGTAAGCTTTGAATCTTCATAACGTCCTCTCTTTCTTTGAATGATTACCCGCGAGATTTTTACCGGCTTGATTTCCGTCTTTGCATTTCTGTGGCTTCCGTGCCTGACGCGACACTATCAGCGAACAAAACGAATCGCGCGAGCGACGCCGTCGTGGCCGAGCACCACATCGGCTTTGACGCGCCCGCCGGCCACGTCCGTATTCACCGGCAAACCGAACGAAGCGAGCGCCGAGCGCGGCATCTCGACGCGCACCAGTTGTGCGCCGTCCGCGTTGTTAAAGCTGTCCTCACCTGTTAACGGCAGAAACTCGGTGGCAACATCACCGATGTCTTCTTCAGTGGTGCCAGACGGCGCGTCCGTCGAAACGGGGAGCATTCGCACGCCGGTACTGCTTTGACGTGCGCCTGCGTTGCGCGATGAATCGCGTCCCGCGCGCCTGATCGTTCGCGGCAGCACACGGTCGTCCGCTTCGTCTACGTTTCCGTTAGCCGCGCTTTGACTTTGTGTGAGAACAGGCGTTGGCTCAATGGAGACCGGCGACGGACTCGACTTTATTGACTCAACGCCGCGCGTGTCGCCGGCCTGCTCGGCGGGTAAACGCTGTGACGAACGCCGACCGCTCAGTCCGAGCAGTCCGACAAATACCGCGACCACTATCGCCGCCGCCATCGCATACATCTGCCGACGCGACGTGCGCGGCGTGAGAGCGTAAAGATTCGCTCGCGGGGCGGGCGCTTCGTTCTGCGCGCGAAACGCGGCGAGTAGTGCGGCCTCAAGGCGCGGAGCGGGAACTTTCGATTCCACACTCGCCGCGGCGCTTCGCAAACCGGCGGACAGCGCCCGCTCGTCGGCGAGCCGCGCGGCGCATTCGGCGCACGTTTCGGCGTGGGCAAGTCCGCTCGTGCGCGTGGCAGTGCTCATCACGGACGAGCGCGCCAGATCAATGACGACTGTTTCAAAAAGTTGGCAGTTCATGCAAAACACCTCGCCGTTTTTATTTCGCGGGCGTCCGGTTTGGGTTCTTCGCGGGCGCGAAGTTTTTCGATTAGCATCGCGCGCCCGCGATGCAGCCG
>JBPCPQ010000300.1:0-1899 GCA_050999015.1 Pyrinomonadaceae bacterium
TCGTCGCCGTCGCCACGACTTTCGTCAGACTCGCCGCGTCAAAAATCGTATCAACGGTCATCTCCTCACGCGACGGCACAAGAGCACGCACTCCATATTCCTTGCGCCACACCACGCGACCACGCCGCGCGACTAGCACGACCGCGCCCGGCGTCTCATTCAATAGAATCGCCCGCTCAATCGCTTTATCAATCAGCGCCAACCGCTCCGCAGACATGCCGACCGAAGCGGGCTTGGCGGTCGGCAAAGATTTCGCCGCGACGAATTGCCCCACGAGCGCGACAAGCAAAAGACCGGTGAGGACGCGACCCGGCAACGAGATGACGGCAGGGGTGAAATATATTTTGGAAAGATTGTTTGACACGTAATCTCCGCTGTTCACCTTACCTTTATTCATCGCGCTCCGTCCCGTCAGGGACGGCTGAAAATAGCCCGGCGATACAGCAATTCATACTTTAGGCGAGCAAGTTCGTCCCGCTTTAGCTCCGAAGGAGCGGCATTCAATAGCCCGGCGCACCGCGCCGGGTAACTCGTCAAATCGACACGCCAAAGCCCTGAAGGGGCGACATAAGGTCAGTCCCATACATACCGCTCGTCGTAGTCAATCTTGTATTTCCTCAGCATCAGCCGGTACTCGTCTTGAAACGTCCGCCGCCGGTGGTGCTCTCGTTGCGTGGCGATATAGCGCTTCACCGCAACGAGGTTCGACTGTCCGACGGAAAACGCGCCGTAACCCGCCTGCCACTGAAAGCCGCGCCATTCTCTGCCCTTCGTCTTGATCCACTTCGACGAGCTTTTCTTTACCTCCTCTACCACGTCAGCAATCGTCCACGTCCGACTGAGGGCGAAGAGTGCGTGGATGTGGTCGGACGTGCCGCCCACCACCAGCGACGGCGAATGACATTCGCGGAAGACCACAGACAGGTAAGCGTGCAACTCGGCTTCGACCTCCGGCTTGATGAACGGCTCGCGAGCTTTCGTGCTGAAAACGAGGTGAACAAGAATCGAAGACAATGATTGTGACACGTACCCACTCGCTTTCTTATCCCGCCCTTACAGGGCTTGCGATTAGTTCATCATCATACCCGGCGCGGTGCGCCGGGCTATTGAATGCCGCTCCTTCGGAGCTAAAAATTTCCGTCCTTTTGCTCGAATTCTTGCTGATAAATCGCCGGGCTATTTTCGGTTGCCCCTGACGGGGCATGAAAACGGCGACTCGTCGCTTTTGAATAGTAAGGTTGAATAGCCTTTCAGTAACCAGCTTTAATTTCCACTGACCGCGCTCTTCTCTTTCACCAACACTTTCAACTGAATCCCCGTCCCGCGCGGGTAGAGCCCGGGCAGCGAGATCGGCAACTTACCCGTCACGTCAATTTGTCCGAGCACGGCGCGGGCGGCGGCGCGTTGCAGACTCGGCATGTCGCCGTAGGCGACGAGGTATGTGCCGAGTCCCGGAAAGCTTTGCAGAAGATATGGATTTCCGAAGCTGATGGCGACAATTGGTTTTTTGCGCGCGATCAATTCCGACAACACGCGCCCGCCCGCTTCGGGCAGACTCGCGCTGTTCGCCTGTCCGCTTCGCACGCGCCCGTACAGCGAAGCGATGACGAGGTCGGCGCTCGCGGCGCACTCCAGAGCTTTCTTTGTTTCCGCCTCGGTTGAGCGCGCATCAAGCACGACTGTTTCGACGCGCCTTCCGCCTCGCATCATCGCGGAGACAAATGGCTGTGCAATCGTCAGGCGGTCTTCGCCGTTGGTAATCGCTAAGTTGAAGATGCGCGCTTCGGGTTTGAGTGTGCCGCCCGATTGAAGCAGTTTCGCGTCGTCGCGCACAAGCGTGATAGCGTGCTCCGCGATTTCATTAGCGAGTGCGACGGCGGCGGGAGTCGAAACCGAGTT
>JBPCPQ010000314.1:0-3228 GCA_050999015.1 Pyrinomonadaceae bacterium
TTACGCACCGGAAACACGTTACATGGTTGAAGTTTATCCGCCGATGATCGCCGCGTGCGGGGTGACGGCCGCGGCGGTCTGGCTCTACGTTCGTAAATTTCGGAGCAGGATTTATCGGGACATGCCGGCCAAGGCTACGATGTAGCAAATCATTATTAAGCGAGAATTATGAAACGCCTCAAACGTATTTCAGCCCTGCTCTTCACTGGTTTCCTCGTGTTCGCTCCTCCGGGGACATTAATTTTTGGGCTGATTTTCATTTTAGGGTTAATTGGAAATGTTTGGCTCATCGTCGGAAGCGTTCTAATTCTTGTCTGGCTTGGGAGCGCGTGGTTTGTTGCGCGGAGATAAATCACTCAAAAATTGAATTCACAAAAACAAAAGCGGGCTTAATAAGCGATTCAAATGAAAGGGAGACAGTACGCTCTTGCCTGTCGTTCGTTTGAGCCACTCCCCGAAAACGACTTTTGTCTTTTCATTGCGGCTGCCTTTCCGCTCTGAAGTCCGCGTTCCGCAATTTCTTATGACCCGCCGCCGATTTTACGCCCCGCCAGACGCCTTCACAGAATCGGGCGTTACGAAAGTGGTGACGCTCGCGCCCGAAGAGGCGCGGCACCTACGCGATGTGCTGCGAATGAGGGCGGGCGATGAAGCGTTTGTGTTCGACGGAGAAGGCGTCGAGTACCGGTGTGCGGTGGGTGAGGTCGGGCGCGGGAGTGGCGGACGGGCGACTCTCAGAATTGAGGAACAAGTCGCCGCGCCGCACGTCGAATCACCGCTTTCACTGACTCTCGTTGTCGCGCTGCTGAAGGGTGAGAAGTTCGATCTGGTGGTGCAGAAGGCGACAGAGTTAGGAGTGACAAGAATCGCGCCCGTCGTGACGAAGCGCGCTGACGTGCGCCCGCGCGACGGTGAGGACGCGGCGAAACGTGTTGCGCGCTGGCGACGCCTCGCGCTCGAAGCGGCGAAGCAATCAGGGCGGGCGCGCGTGCCGGAAGTCGCGCCACCCGTCACGCTGGAAGCGGCGTTGTCGGACGCGACGTTCGGCGGCGACGCGACACGCCTAATGTTCGCCGAGCGGGGCGGAGTAAGTCTCAATGAGTTGTCGGAAGTGTTTAAGGAGCGCGCTCCGTTCGTCGCGGCGCTCGTCGGCCCCGAAGGCGGCTGGGAGGATGAAGAAGTATCACGAGCGCAAAGCGCCGGTTGGATAATCGTCACACTCGGCGGTCGTACACTACGCGCCGAGACCGCGGCCATCGTCGCTGCCGCGCTGCTCCAACATCAATTCGGCGACCTGAAATAAAACTTTGGGGAAATGGGGAAATGGGAAAAAGTTAGAAGAAGCAGTTACGGAGAGAATCTTTAGTTCATGAAGCCATGTCCCTCGTTTTGCCATTTCCCCATTTCCCCATTTCCCCATTTCCCCATTTCCCCCTTTCCCCCTTAAGGTTTGGCGGGCTTTGACGAACGGCAGCAGGCGGGCGCAAAATACATGTGCCGGCGAGAGGATTAACGAACAGCTTTTCCATCACGCGGCGGCGACGAAAAATGGTGGCGCGCAGGAGTAAATTAAAAGATGGCGATGAACAAAGAGGAAGCGGTTAAGCGGGCGTGCTCTGACGCGGCGAAGCGGCTTGGCGTTTCCGAGAGTGAAGTTAAAGAAGAGTCAATCGAAAGTGCGGACTTCCCCGACATGGCGCTCGGCGCTCCGGTCAAAGACGAGATGAGCGGTATGATGATTTCTTCAGGGTGGCGCATTCGCCTGAGCGCCAACGGACGAAAACTGGAATACCGCGCCGACGCCAACCAACTCCGACTCTATAACTACAATGGCAAGAATTACCAAATTTGAGTCTGGAGTCTAAAGTCTGAAGTCAGGACAATGATTTGTTTTTGACTTCAGACTCCAGACTCCAGACTCCAGACTATTAACTGAGGTGATGCAATGAACCGACAGAATTTTCTCGGACACCTGACACTAGCACTCGCAATCATTATCGTCGCGGCCTTCGTCGGCCAGATGCGCCGTTGGGAGAAACAGCGCGCCGTGCAGACCGCTTCGTATTCCGCAGCCGTCAAGACAATTGATACCGGCACCCTGATTCCTCTCCACGATTTCAATGAAGCGGAAATGCTTATTCGTTTCAAGCCCGGCGTCACGGCGGCGCAGATCGAGCGCATCGCTGAAATTTACAACGACGAAGTTGAAGATGTGTTTGAAGCCGTGGGCGGCCTCGCCGTGATTTCGGATGAGGACGGTTTGGACGCGGCGGAAGTCGCCGCGTATCGCTCGCTGCCGATTGTTGATTACGTCGAGCCAAATTATGAGATCAATCTCGTCGAGCCGGAGGTCGAGGAGAGCACCGAGTTCGACGACTCGTCAGACCTCGTGAAGCTCGCCGGGCCGAACGACCCACAGTTCGCCGAGCAGTGGGCGCTCAACAACACGGGTCAGCGCAACGGCAAACACAAGGCCGACATTGACGCTATCAAGGCGTGGGTCAGCACGCACGGCAATGGCAAGGTTGTCGTCGCCGTGCTCGACAGCGGCGTTGACTACACGCACCCCGATCTCGTCACTAACATGTGGATTCGTCCCGACCACATCGCGCCATACTTTGATAATCATCTCGGCGAGATTGACGATGAGCACGGCTACAACGCCGCCGAAAATAACGGCGACCCGATGGATCAGAACGGTCACGGGACGCACTGCGCCGGCATCATCGGCGCCGAGGGCGACAACAATCAGGGCATCGCGGGCGTCAACTGGAAGGTCGAGATCATGCCGCTGAAGTTCATGTCGGCGGGCGGCTTCGGGACGACGAAAGACGCCATTGAGGCGATTAACTACGTCATCGCCAGAAAGAAGGCGGGCGTCAATGTGCGCGTCATCAGTGCGAGTTGGGGTTCGACCCAACGCTCACGCGCGCTCGAAGACGTGATCCGCAAGGCGGGCGACGAGGGCATCCTGTTCGTCGCAGCGAGCGGCAACTCGAACGCCAACACCGACCGCGTGCCGCACTATCCATCAAGTTACGTTTTGCCGAACGTCGTCAGTGTCGCCGCCTTGAACCGCAACGACGAAATCGCATCGTTCTCCAATTATGGCCCGAAGAGCGTCCACATCGCCGCTCCCGGCGTCGAGATTTTGAGCACGTGGCTCAACAACGACTACAAAGAAGCGTCGGGAACTTCGATGGCAACGCCCGTCGTCTCCGGCGTCGC
>JBPCPQ010000205.1:0-4431 GCA_050999015.1 Pyrinomonadaceae bacterium
CAATTCCCTGCACCGGAAGATGACCGAGTGGGAAATGAAGCGGATGGTCGGCGCGAAAATTTTCAAAGAGTTTCACCCCGACCGCTTCTACAACCACGACGCCGAATGGAGCGACGGAATGGTGACGCTCGGCGAGACGAAGCACAAAGAACCTCTCCGCATTAATCGCCGGTGCGCCGAAAGTGACCTCGTCATCTACGTCAACATCAACCTCGTGCCGATGGATGGCGGACATAAGTCGGTCGCCGTCGGATTGTGTGACTACGAGTCTCTGCGCGCACACCACGAGCCGCAGACGATTCGAGATTCCGACAGCTACATGGACCCGAAGCGGTCGGCGCTAAGTCACAAAGTCGAGCGACTCGGCAAGCTCGTTGACGAGGGGATGAACGTCTTCCACATCGAGACCGCCCTGAACAACCGGATGTACACCGGCGAGATGGACTTTCTCATCAAGAACGAAGACGACTTCTCGGCGATGGATCGCATGAAATTTGAGGCGATGCGCTTCACGATGGGCAAGATGCCGCGCGCCGCGCGCCGCAAGCTGCTGCATTCCTTTCCGGCGCAGTACGAAATGATCGCCTGCCACGCGGGAAAGACCGAGCCGGCGCACGCGAAGATTCTTGAGAAGAACTTCGACCAATACGCGATTCCCGTTGACGGCCAGTGCGACATTTTGATCACCGGCATCCCGGACATCTCGCCTTACAACGTCTATTCGATTCTGAATCCGCTGCTCGTGCAGGTGATGGCGCTCGGCTACCACTTCAATTTCTACCGCCACAAGCCGCTTCTGAAAAAAGGCGGCGTGATGATTGTTCACCACCCGTGCTTTGACGAGTTTGACCACAATTTTCATCCGAGCTACATCGAGTTCTTTAACCGCCTGCTGCCCGAAACGCGCGACGCGAACACTCTGCGCGACAAGTACGAGCGAGAGTTTGCGAATAATCCGAGCTACATCGAGATGTATCGGCGAGGCAACGCCTACCACGGCGCGCACCCGTTTTTTATGTGGTACTGGGGCGAGAACGGACGCCAGCACGTCGGCAAAGTAATCGCCGCCGGAGCCGAAAACGCGCATGTCCCCGCGATGCTCGGCTGGGAGCGGGCGGACAATCTGACCGAGGCAATTGCGATGGCGCGCAGCTACATGGGACGCTCGGCGGAGATTACGATGCTGCATCAACCGCTGATTGCGATTTGCGATATGGGGTGAGCAAAACGAAGTTGCGGAAGGTGTGTGCCAACGAAGGCGCGGCGCGGTCAAGCGTCGGGGCGCGTTAGACGTTTAGCGCCGGAGGCGCGGAAGATTAATAGCCCACAGCGCAAGCTGTGGAAGTAAAGCACCAATCATCCCAAAGCCCCGGAGGGCCGAAAGATTATGGCGCACACCTTCACTAATTTGCTGACGCATGTAATTTTCAGCACCAAAGATCGTGTGCCGTCCATCACCGTTGATTTGAAACCTGAGTTGTCGGCTTACCTCGGCGGCATAGTGCGTGAGATCAAAGGCAAGGCTTACTCAATCGGTGGTACATCTGACCACATACATATGCTTATTAGTTTGCCGCCTTCAATCTCTATTTCCGACGCCCTGAGAATTATCAAGACGAACTCATCAAGCTGGGTACAGTCTGGATGCGAACTACCGCGCCTTCGTGTGGCAAACCGGCTATGGAGCGTTTAGCGTAAGCAAGTCGAATGCTTCCGCTGTGATAACATACATTCAAAATCAAGAAGAGCATCACAAGTAAGATCAGCCTTAAGGAAGAGTTCATCGCGTTTCTGCGAAAGCACGGGATTGAATACGACGAACGTTATATTTGGGAGTGACAGACCCATCTTGCGCGGCAAATAAATTCAGCTACGGAGTAGCGACAGATTAGTAGCCCATAGCGACAGCTATGGGCAACAGCCACGGAAAGAGTTCCAGTCCTCGGAGAGGGCGAAAGAATGAGAGTTAGATTTATCAATATCACGAATCTTCTTTCGCTACTCCGTAGCTGAGGATATAAAACCTGGCGTGTCCCCATAGCTCACGCTATGGGCTACTGATCTAACGCTGCTCCGCAGCTATAATTGTTCAAGCTGCGTAAAGGAATCATACTCGCTTGCAAAATTGGGCTACCGACTTTTCGTGCCTCCGCGCTTGTTCGGCTCTATTGTTGATCTATGAAATTACCCTCGACAGAGATTTATAACGGCAGAAATATATTCGTCATCGGCGCGACCGGCTTCGTCGGCAGTTACCAATAACCTAAGGAGAAAGTCTTGCTAAGTGAACAGTCTCTCAAAGCTTTGATTCGGGCTGAGCTACCGGCGGCGGCGTTTCAGCCTCGTCCCTATCGCCGCTTGTTGATTATCCCGATTGCATTGTTAATTGTGAGCGGGAGTTTTGCTCTCGCGCTGCTTCCGCTGCCGTGGTACGTCGCGTTGCCCGGCTCCGTTTTGATCGGAAGTATTTACGGCAGCTTGATGTTTCTCGGACACGAGATTGCCCATGCCGCGGCGAATCGTGAACGACGCGGGACGGAGTTTCTGCTCTACGTGGCCTTCGCCGTCTTTTGCCTGCCGCCCCATCTGTGGCGCGTCTGGCATAATCAGGTGCATCACCCGAACGCGAACGTGGAAGGACTTGACCCGGACAACTTCGGCACCCTCAATGAGTTTGAGAGTGATACGTCGTGGCATCAACACTTCGTCAAGTACGCCCCCGGATCGGGTCATTGGTTGAGCGCCCTCTTTTTATTTTCATGCTTCACTGTGCAGATACAGGGCGTGCTCTGGATGAAATCCAAAGTAAGGCCGGGCTTTGATCGCCTCCGGCGCACACGTACCGCGATTGAAACTTTATTGCTGGCCGGTTTCTGGATTTTCTTAGGCATATTGCTCGGCCTTAAGGGAGCGATGCTGGTCATCGTTATTCCGATGATCGTGGCAAATTTCGTGGTGATGTCCTACATTGCGACCAATCACATGCTGTCGCCGATGTCGCAGGTGCGCGACACGCTCGGCACCACGATGAGCGTCACCACTTACAAACTGATAGACGTGCTGCACTTCAATTTCAGCCATCACGTCGAACATCATCTGTTCCCTTCGATGCACAGCAGCTATTACCCGGCGGTGCGTGCCTGCTTACAGCGTCATGCTGGCGGGCGCTACATGGCCCCGCCGCACGGACGCGCGCTGCTCACGCTGTTGCGCACGCCGCGCGTCTACACCAACCTTCACACTCTGGTAGAACCATACAGCGGTCGGCGCGTTGAATTGGCACGGGTGGAAGAAATACTGCGAGACACTCGAAAACCTGTGGAGGCTTTGGAAACCAATCTCTAGCCGCGCCATGAAATTATCCCCGACTGACATTTATAAAGATCGAAAGATTTTCCTGATCGGAAGCACGGGCTTTCTCGGCAAAGTGACGCTGAGCATGTTGCTCCATCGCTTTCCGAACGTCGGTCGTGTCTACGTCACCGTGCGCGCCCGCTCCCAAGCCGAGTCGGAGACGCGATTCTGGAACAACGTCATTACCGCGCCGCCCTTCGACCCGTTGCGTGAACGCTACGGCAACGCCTTCGAGGGCTTCATCAAAGACAAAGTTCGCATCGTCGGCGGCGACATCGGCGAGGAGCGTTTGGGCTTCACCGAAGAAGAAGCGCAAAGAGTAGCCGACGATGTTGACGTGGTGATCAATAGCGCCGGAAACGTCACCTTCAACCCGACGCTTGAGAGCGCGCTCAGGACTAATGTCGTCGGCACGCAGAACGTCATCGCCTTTGTGAAGCGGATGAAGCGTCCCGCACTCGTCCACGTCTCGACCTGTTTCGTCGCGGGTAATCGTTCCGGCCCTGTCTGGGAAAGCGACCCTGTGATCGGCTACTTCCCGCGTCGCGAGGAACTGCCGGGCGTTGAGTTTTCCGCCGAGCATGAAATCAGAGACTGCGCGAAATTGGCCGAGCGCGTGCGCGACGAGGCGCGCGACGCAATGCAGGCGGCGCGCTTCCGCGAGCAGGCCAGACAACGTCTCACCGAAGAAGGGCGCGACCCGGACGATCTCGACGCGATGGGCTTGGCAGTAGCGCGCGAGCGAAAGGTGTGGACGCGCGAGCGCCTGACCCAACTCGGCATCGAGCGCGCGATGTTCTGGGGCTGGCCGAACATTTACACTTACACCAAGAGTCTCGGTGAACAACTCGTCGCCGCCGAGACGGGAATCGTCCGCTCCATCGTGCGCCCGTCACTCGTCGAGTCGGCGCTTTCATATCCTTTCCCCGGCTGGAACGAAGGATTCACGACGACCGCGCCATTAATCTTCATCTCGCTCAAGGGGCAGACGCAGATTCCCGTCAACGAAAAGCTGATCCTCGACATCACGCCGGTGGACTCGGTCGCGGCGGTGATGATCGCGGTCGCGGCGGAGGC
>JBPCPQ010000088.1:0-4667 GCA_050999015.1 Pyrinomonadaceae bacterium
AAACGGGCGAGCGCCGCGAGCGCGAACAGCGCCGTACCTTTCGCGTTTCTCCCGGCAGGCACGCGCGCGAGACGGCGAAGATTGATCGGCGAGCGCTTGAAGACTTGCGTCCAAGCGAGCCGCGCCAAGCGCGAATCTTTCAGCAGCGGCGCGCTCTGAAAGACGCGGCTGTTCAATCCATCGAACGGGTCGTAGCCCGCATACCCGCGCGCGCGGCACCACACGACCAAACTTTCGTAAGCGCGCTCAAGCTCATCCTGCATATGGAAACGAACTCGAACAGGTTAATTTTTGACGGGAGACAGTGGGACTCGTCGTTTCTGTCATTGAGAGATGGAGTTTGAGACGCCCACCTTCACTGCGGGACACTATTCGTTATTGAAACCGATCTTCTCGCGCACGGCGTAAATCGCTTTCGCCTGCGACTCGTGGTAAGTGCGGACGAGCATCTCGGCTAAAAGTCCCATTAGGATGAACTGCACGCCGACGGCGAACATCACGACGGCGAGAATCGGCAGCGGCGTTCTGATGAACGACTCACCCTGTAACTTTCGCAAGACCGCCCACAGCGCCGCGAACAAAGAGATGCCGAACGCGCCCATCGCAAACATCCCGAAGACGTAGAGCGGCTTTGTGTGATACGACGCCATGAACTTGATCGTCATCAGATCAAGCATCACTTTGAACGTGCGCGACAATCCATACTTCGACTTGCCCATCGTGCGCGCGTGGTGCCGGACGGGAATCTCTGTCACACGCGCGCCGACCCACGAAGCGTAAATCGGGATGAAGCGGTGCATCTCGCCGTAGAGCCGCACGTCTTTGAGAAACTCGCGCCGGTAAGCCTTCAACGAGCAGCCGTAATCGTGGAGCTTGACGCCGCCGATGACCGAGATGATCCAGTTGGCGACCGCCGAGGGAATCTTGCGCGTCACCATTTTGTCTTGTCGCTCTTTGCGCCAGCCCGAAACGACATCGTAACCCTCTTCGAGTTTGTCGAGCAGGCGACTGATGTCCACCGGGTCGTTCTGCATGTCGGCGTCCATCGGAATCAATACGTCGCCTTTGGCCGCGTCAATACCGGCGGCCATCGCCGCCGTCTGCCCGTAGTTGCGCCGCAGTGAGATGATGCGCACTCTGCGGTCGCGCGCCGCGATGTCGCGCAGCACGTCGAGGCTCGCGTCGGTTGAGCCGTCGTCAACGTAAATCACTTCCGCCGTCCGGCCCAGAGCGTCGAGCGCCTCGTCAATCTTCGCGTGCAACGGGCGGAGATTCGGCTCCTCGTTCAAAACCGGTAGGAACAAAGAAATCTCCGGCCTCGCCTCATCGTCCGGCTCGTCGGCAGACGTGCGGACACTCAACTGCTCGCCCGTCACCACCACTTGTTCTTCGTAAATCTTCATTCCTTAATGCCCACACAAACCCATCGAAAAGGGCAGAAGCTCGCGCGGAAGCTCCGGCGTAAGCGACGTGCGTAAGTGTTACGCCCTTCCTCACGGTCGGGCTTCTGTCCCATCGCCCCATGCAGTTGAGAATTACCACGCACCACTTTTACTTGAAACCGGCAATCACTCATTACTCATCACTCATCACTTCCTTCTGTACCACGCGACGAAGCGATGGATGCCTTCTTCAATCGGCGTCTGCGGATTGTAGCCGAGAAGTTGGCGCGCTTTAGCGATGTCGGCGAAGGTCTGCGGCACGTCGCCGGGCTGGACAGGCTGTCTGTCAATGACAGCGTTCCGCCCAAGCTCACGTTCCAATAACTCGATCAACTCGCGCAACTCGACGGTGCGCGACTCGCCGAGGTTAATCACTTCGTACATGCTCCCCTGATAATCAATTGCCGCGCGGACGCCCGCGATGATGTCGTCAACATACGTGTAGTCGCGTCGCGTCGTGCCGTCGCCGAAGACGGGAATCGCTCGCCCGTCGCTAATCAAACGGGCGAACTTGTGAATCGCCAGATCGGGACGCTGCCGCGCGCCGTACACCGTAAAGAAACGTAAACACACCGAGCGGATGCCATAGAGATGCGCGTAAGTGTGGCAGAGCATTTCGCCCGCCGCTTTCGTCGCCGCGTAGGGCGAGATCGGTTGCCGGATCGGATCATCTTCACTGAACGGTACTTTCGCGTTAATGCCGTAGACGGACGACGACGAGCCGAAGACGAACTGCTTGACCTGATGTATGCGCGCGAGTTCTAGAAGGTTGAGCGTGCCGTTGATGTTCGTCTCGGCGTACAAAACCGGCTCGTCGAGCGACGGGCGCACGCCCGCGCGCGCCGCCAAATGTACGATGACGTCAAAACGATTTTCGGCAAACACCTCATCGAGTGCGGGGCGTTCGCGGATGTCCGCTTCGATTAATTGAAAATCATCCCGCCCGATATACGGCGCGACATTCGCATGCTTCACCGCCGGCGCATAGAAATCATTGAAGTCGTCAACCACCGTCACGCGCCATTGATTTTCCGCGAGTAACCGCTCAACCAAATGCGAGCCGATGAAGCCCGCGCCACCTGTGACAAGAATGTTTCTCATAAGCTCAGTTTTCAGTTTTCGGTTTTCAGTTTTCAGTTCAATCCGCAATCTGGAAACTGAAAACCGAAAACTGTTTACTTCTCAGCATAAATCCACAGATGCCAGCCCCAGCGTGCGGCGAGCCGCGTCTCCAGAGAGAGCGGCAGAATCGCGCCGACGATTGGCAGCCAGCGTTTGTTCAAAAAATGCACCGCCAAATCAACGCGCGCAAAGTCTTTGAATAACCCGCGGGCTTCGCGACGCGAGTAGACGCGCGCCAGCGGATTGCCCGCGCCGTCAGTGTTGCGATTCAGAAATTCTTCGGGCGCTAAATACTGTTGCGCATCTTGTTGGAGTTGTGCGGCGTGCTCGCGCAAGCTGGTGATCGGCTCGCCGGTCAAACGGTGCGCGAGTTTGAGTCCGCCCTCGTTTTGCAGTAGACGCGCGCCCGCACGGCGCAACACCCCGATGTTGATGCGGTAGTTGTACGAATCTCGATGATAAAGCATCACGACGGCGCGACCACCCGGTCGGAGCACGCGATGAACTTCACGCACCGCGTGCGCGGTGTCCGGCGTGTGATGCAAAACGCCGTGCGAGTAGACGACATCAAAACTCTCGTTGGCGAAATCAAGATTCTCCGCGTCCGCAACGCGAAACTCGCCCGGCAAATTCTCCAACTCGAAGCGCCGCCTCGCCAACTCGATGGCCGCGTCAGTTAAATCAACGCCGGTGTAAATTGCACCCGCGCGGGCAAACTGCGCCGCGTCCGTGCCGAGGCCGCAACCGATTTCCAACACCCGCAAATTCCGCGCTCCGGCAAAATCAGCCGCCGCCGGAATGTGCCACTCGGTTTGATAACGATGTTCCTCGACGCGCTCGAAGAAAAGCCGCGACCCAACCACCGCGTCGCTAAACTTCGTGCCACACGGATGCGCCTGCCAGAAAGCGCGCACACGGTCTTTCAATTCACGTTCGGCGTTAATCGTCAAAACAACCTCGGCAATTCAGCGCGCAACGGGGCACAGATCACAAATCACTCGCGGCGCGAAACGCGAGAAAGTATCACGCCCCGCTCATGCGCGCCAAGCGATGCTCAATTCATTCTTAATCACATTTGAATGACGACCGCAACCCTCATCAGTGAATCCTCTTCTCTGTGTCCTCCGTGTCTCTGTGTTAAAATTCCCGCTCCTCAACGAGAAATCACAGAGAACACGAAAACTGAATCACACAGCAGTAATCCGACATGCGACAGAGACTCCGCTCGTCACCAGCGTCGTCTAATAATCCTGCCTGTTACGGTTCAACTCGGCCTTTTTGTTTTTCTCCTCCTCGCGCTTGTCGAGTAAATTGTTGATATAAAACGCGAGTCCGAAAAAGACCACGAAAAAAACGATTGTGACAAGTGGCATCATAACGCTTCACTTCTCCCACATTGAGCCTGTCACTTTTTCCCTTCGGCGAGAATGCGCTCCATCAACTTCGCGTCGTCGGAAATCAAACCGGATTTGACGAGGCGCGGCGTCAACGTCAGCCAGTTACGGTCGGCGCTGAAGACGCGACGAAAGAGCGGCAGCGCCTCGTCAACGCGGTTCATGTTGACGAGCGCGACGGCGTGCCAGTAGACCATCTCCGAATTGCTCGGCACCAGCTTTTCCGCCGCCGCGTATTCGCGCAACGCCGCCTCATTGTCTTTGCGCTCAACGGCGAGGTCGCCCGCGTTCATGTGATTGTAAGCCCGCTGCAACGTCAGCAACCGGCGCAATTCTTTGAGCGGCTCGGCGTGGTCGTCAACTCTCAAATCGAAAACGCGGTCGGCCCACGCCTTGCCCGTCGGCTTTCCCGTCACGACGACGAGCGCGGCGGATTGCTTGCCGCGAATATCTCCGCCCGCTTCTTGCGCCGCGTCGAGCGCGGTCATCATCCGCTCCGCCAGATCGCCCTTCGTCCCCTCGAACGCGCGCGACATCGCCGGCCACACCTTCTCATTAAGCATCAGATTGGCCTGCACCGAATAATCTTTGCCGACGAAGTGGCCGGCGGCTTCAATGCACTTCGCGCCGGTGTGGGCGAAGACATTCCCGCGCGCGTCAATCATCGCCACCTGCCGCACGTCGCGCCCGTCGTCGCCCGCAACGAGCG
>JBPCPQ010000201.1:0-5725 GCA_050999015.1 Pyrinomonadaceae bacterium
GCGAAGATGGCGTAACGAATCGGCCACGCCATGATGCCGAGCGTCATCACGCCCCGGATGCCCCAGCGGCTGAGCATCCACGGCAGCGCGATCATCGTCCCGATCTCGGCGATCTGCGCAATCGTCATCACCGCCGGGATGTTGGCCGAAGAGATGTTGATGCTTTGCAGGAACGGCGCGGTCAGCACGTAATAGAACATCAATTCCGTCGCGACGACGAAAGCGATAATCACGAACAGCGCGAACGAAGGTTCTTTCAGCAGCTTAAAACCGGCGAGAAACGCCCACGGGCTGCTGCTTGTACGGGCAGGCGGCGTCTTTGGCAGCGCGAAACAAAAGAGGCCGAGCGCGAGCGAGAGGAAGCCGCCGAGCCAGAGACTGTCGGAACCGCCGAGTCCGGGAAGCCCCTGCGCTTCGGGCCAGAATTGCCGCAACGCACTCAAACCCAAGCCGGCGGCGATCCAGCCGAGCGTGCCGAAAACACGCACGAGGCCGAACTTCTTTTCCGCGTCGGGCAGGTGATGAAATGTAATCGAGTTGGTTAAGGCGAGCGTCGGCGCGTAGACGAGTGACCAGACGAGCATCAGCGTGAGCAGGCCGCCGTATGACTGCGAGGTCGCCGCGATGCACAGCACGACGCCGCCGACCAAATGCAGGATACCGAGAAGCTTTTCGGTCGAGACATAGCGGTCGGCGAGTTGCCCGCCGGCGAACGGCGCGATCATGCAGGCCAGCGGAAGCAGACTGTAGATCACGCCGCTCTGTACGCCGCTGAAGCCGATCCGTTCGAGGTACGCCGAGAAGACCGGCGACCACGCGCCCCACACCATGTACTGCAAAAACATCATCACCGAAAGACGCCAGCGTATGCCTGTGTTCATCTGTGACCTCCACTCGATTGCGGAATGCGGAATGCGGAATGCGGATTGTAAACGGGTGGGATTCCCCATTCCGCATTCAAAAGTGTTACGCCCATTGTGCGTCTTCGTGATGCAGAAAGAACTCATGCAAACTGGCGCTTGACGGGGAGACGCGCATCGCCAACGAGTCCATCTCTGATTGCGACATCGGCTTGAAAGCTTTCACGGCGGCGACGTTCTGTTCGATATGCGCGACTTGCGGCATCCCGACGACCATCGTCGAGACGGGCAAACTCAAGGCGTAACGCAAAAGCGAATCAACGTCCGCCGTGCCCGCGCCAGTGCCGACGAGTTTTCCCTGTGCCGTCGCTTTCATCAGAATCACGCCCAAGGTCTTTTTGTTCGCGGCGGGCAGCGCCAGTTTCTCAAAGCTGTTCGAGCGCGCCGGGTTGAGCGCCATTTGCACACAGTCGAGGTCGTGGCGTTCGATGGCCTTTTTCATCACCGCGCCGTCGGTGTGGCTCGTCATCCCGATGAAGCGCGCCGCCTTCTGTTCACGCAGTTCGTAGAGCGCTTTCAGAGCGCCGTCCGGCGCTTCGATGCGCGCGAGGTCGTCGTCACCCTTGAGGCTGTGAACATGGAGCAAATCAACGCGATCCGTGCCGAGCCGTTTTAGGCTCGCTTCAAACTCGCGGAGCGCCGCGTCTCTCGTGCGCGCGCTCTCCGGGATTTTCGTGGCGAGAAAAACTTCTTTGCGCCGCGTCTTTAATACCTTGCCGATGCGCGTCTCGCTGAGGCCGTCGCCGTAAGCGGCGGCGGTGTCAACGTAGGTGACGCCCATCTCGATCACTCCGTTGAGGACGCGGAGTGCTTCTTCCTCGTCCTTATACATCAGAAAGCGGCTCCCGCCGCCGAACGACAGCACCGGAACCTCGACGCCGGTGCGCCCCAGCTTGCGCGTCGGGATATGTCGCTTCTCCGGCGCGGCGTGTGATTGCGCACCGGCGGCGGTTAAGCTGGCCCCGGCGGCAACGGTCAATGTCGTCTTTTCCAGAAACTCGCGTCTCGTCAGTTTTTTCTTCATCGTGTTGTAGACTCCATCAACAAAAAGTGAACAGGGAAACGATTGCCACCGGGGGCAACGAGCAGGTATAAAGGTTTGCGCATTCCGGTATACGTCCCCGACCCAAAAGTGTCAATCCTTAAATTGCATGTGAGGACTTTCGATGAAAAAATTATTCCGCCGCCGCGACTTTCTCAAACAATCCGCTTACGCCGCCGCCGCGACGAGCTGCGCCGCGCTCACGGGTGTCGAGGTAAGTGCTAAAGACAAAAAGATGCCTTTCGAGATTTCACTCGCCGAGTGGTCGCTGCACCGTACAATTTTCGGCAAAAAACTCGACCACCTCGATTTCGCCAAAACTGCGAAGAACGATTACGGCATCAACGCCGTCGAGTACGTCAACCAGTTTTTCAAGGACAAAACGACAGACCGCGCCTACCTCGCCGACATGAAGAAGCGCGCCGCAGACCTCGGCGTGCGGAGCGTGCTGATTATGATTGACGGCGAGGGCGCGCTCGGTGCCGCCGACGAAGCGAAGCGCAAACAGGCGGTCGAGAATCATTACAAGTGGGTCGAGGCGGCGAAGTTCTTGGGCTGCCATTCGATCCGCGTCAACGCGCAAAGCAGTGGCTCCTACGACGAGCAGTTGGAGCGCGCCGCCGACGGATTGCGCCGATTGTCTGAGTTCGGGGCGCGGCACAAAATCAATGTCATCGTCGAGAATCACGGCGGCTTTTCGTCAAACGGCGCGTGGCTCGCCGGGGTGATGAAGAAAGTCAACCACCCCCGCTGCGGCACGCTGCCCGACTTCGGCAACTTCAATCTCGGTGACGGCAAGCAGTACGACCGCTATCAGGGCGTGAAGGAGCTAATGCCGTTCGCCAAAGCGGTGAGCGCCAAGTCGCACGATTTCGATGCGCAGGGAAACGAAACCAACACCGACTACCGGCGCATGATGGGAATCGTCTCGGCGCACAATTACCACGGCTACGTCGGCGTCGAATATGAGGGGAATAAGTTGAGCGAGCCGGAAGGAATCCGCGCGACGAAGAAACTGCTGGAGCGGGTGCGCGGCGAGATGACCGCGCAGAAGGAAAAGCGGAGTTAGGGCGAAGGAGGGCATCGAGAATTGTCCCCCGCTGCGGCACCGAAACATAGGGGCACCGTCGCAAGGGCAGGGAGAAGAAAGTATGAGCACGGACGAAAGATTGCTCAGGCTGGAAAACGCCTTCACGACGCTCATCGAGTTGGCACAAAACTCAGACGAGCGCATGGACGATGCCGAGAAACGAGTGTCAAGGTTGGAGAATGCTTTCATGATACTCGCTGAACTGGCTCGAAACTTCGATGAGCGCGTTGATGACGGGGCGGCGAGAAGCGCCTCTCTCGAAGTGAAGATGGAGGCGTTGATTGACTCACAGATTAAGCTCGGCGAGAACGCGGAAGCGAGGATGGCCTCGGTCGAGGCGAAGATGGATGCGCTGGTAGATTCTCAGCTCAGGCTCACCGAAGCGCAGGCGCGCACGGAGGCGTCGCAGGACCGTCTGGCGGAATCACAGACTCGCATGGAGGGAGCGCAGGAGCGCTTAGCGGAGGCGCAGGTGCGCACGGAGGACAGCATCCGCAATCTGGCTGTCGTGGTTGATCGCTATTTAAGCGGCGGCGGTAAACAAATCTGACGGGCGGCGGGCGGGAACGTCAGAGCGGTTGCGCGCGCCCTTCACAGACATCTTCGATAAAGCGCGAGAGCAGCGTTAGTCCTTCATGGCTGCCGTTGTTGACGAATCGCAACGCGAAGCCGATGTCCTCGTTGTGATACACCACTTGGCCCCATAAGCGCGCCCAGACGTGCGCCGCGAGTTGAATGTTCACCTCAATCAATTCCATCACACTCACTTCACCAGCGGTCAGGACGTAACACCCACCCGCGCTGATGTCGGCGACGTTCCCGCGTTGCTGTTCAAAATACCCATCCCACCGAACATTTAGATTGACTCTGAACCGCTCGTCAATTCTCTTCTGCTGTAGCGGGGGCGGCGTCTGTATTTTCTGCGGGCGGAGTCTGAGAACTACAGGACTGACTTCCGACTCGGGAAAATTCGTGGCGCGGTTTTTGACGGCGCTCCTTTTGAAGATGAAATCCATGCGGTTTAGAAGCGGCCCGCCGCCGCCGCGAACTCCGCGCGCGGCGGGGGAGTCGCAAAGAGGCAGTCTGACAAGACGGCGCGCAGCCTCACCTGTCCGGTCAGCGTCTCGATGTAGCAACCGAGGCGGTGCAGCACCGGGGCGCGCTCGGCATTCGTCGAGGCGTCCATGATTTGTTCGACGAAATGTTCATACACGTCCCAATCCTTGAACATCAGGTAGCGCATGCTCCCGCCGAGGAAGTTGATTAGGCTTTCTAACAGCGAGCTTTCGGAATAGTTATCGTCCGCCTCCGCCCGCCGCACGATCTCGATTAACGTCCGCAAGTCGTCGTACAGAGCGAGCGATTGTTCGCGCCGGGATTGCAGGTCGTCGAAGAGCATGGCCCCATCGAGCGCCGAATCGAATACGCGACCGAGCGCGATGGTTGATTGCTGGAAACAATTGTGGAGCAGGCCGTGCGCGTGCCCGAGTTTGGCATGAGCCTGTGAATCCTGCTTGGTGTCGCGCAGTCCATCCAACTCGCCTTCGTAGACCCGGCGCAACTCCAAACCGATGGCGTAACCCGTCCCGTCGAGCACGTTGCGGACTTCTTCGGTGGATTCCGTGAGGTATAAGGCGTCGGTTTCGATGAAGTCGAGGAGCGCGAGGGACTCGACGCGAACGAGCGCAAAAACCGAGAGCGTTTCTTCGCCGGCCCGGCCTTGATGAAGGTCTGTCTCGATGAGGTTGAGATAACCGAGCAGCCGCGCCATGTCGGTGAAAATCCGTTCCACCGCATTTCGCAAAGCTGGCGACTCGATGCGCGTGAGTAAATCGGCGATTGGTTTTTGAAAAAGCGGGAACGTGTCGTCGAGGGCGGGCGGCGGCTCGGCCCCGGCCTGCTCGTCGAGGAACGACGCGGCAAGAAGAACACCGCACGCATCATCGTCAAAAAGAGAAGTGGTTAAATTCATCAATGACACCATTCGTCAGAACATGGACTCTTCCGAAAATTGTTGCGCCCGAGTGCCCGCCCTACGATGTACGGTCTTCTATGAAGTAGAGATTTGGGAGAATCGGGCGATGGCGTCGCGTGCCAGGTCACCTTCGGCGGACGACCCGCGCCACGCTCAAGCTTGCTCTTGGAAAAGATCACGCCCGGTCAACTCTCCACCGGGCGCTGATTTTCGTAGGGCAACCTCTGTGCCGCGCAGCCTGAACGGGTTAAGCGCGATTCATTTAAGGATTAGAGAAATGTAAGGTAGAGGCGGGTGACATTCCCAGTCACTTTGACAGTTACCGGCGTGCCAAATTGATGCACGAAGGTTTTCAGAAGGGAGAGGGGGAAATGCGTAAACGGGGAAAAGGTCAAGGCGTTGCTGAGCATTCTGTCTTCCCTTTTTCCCCTTTACCCATTTCCCCCTTTTCCCAAATGGATTTATTGTGAGGCGGGCATGACTTTGAGGTTCTTCACCGCCGCGCCGCCTTTGTCGGTGAAGCGCAACGCGCCCTGCCAGTTGTTCTTTTGGTTAGCGACTTTGAAGACGATGACATTCAGACCTTTATTGAGCGTGACGTTGTCGGCGGCGTTCTGGTCTTTTTCAAGCGTCCGGGTGTCGTCGAACTTGAGCACTTCTTTGCCGTTGAGATAGACCTTCGCTTGATCGTTGCTGCC
>JBPCPQ010000216.1:0-2225 GCA_050999015.1 Pyrinomonadaceae bacterium
GCCGCGCACAGTCGCAGCCCGTCTATAGTTCATCAGCCACTACCGGGGACGCGCCTCTACCGTATTGTCCGACTACGAACTCTCTTCAAGAGAAAACTATGATTGATGCCGAAAGCTATGAGAGTACTCGAATCCGTCAAGACCTTGCCCGGCCTGTTGCTCATCGCGCGCGCCTGCTGCTTACGCCGCAGGGCGCTAACGAACCTGCACGGTGAGAGACTTCGAGCCGCAGCGCGACTTCAACTGCACGCGATATGTACCGGCTTTTTTGCTGACTGATTTGACGCTGTATTTAATCAGACTGGTGTCGCCGTTTATGAGCTGCGGCTCCGAGAACACAGCGATGTCCGACCAATCGGGCGTCGAGGCGGAGACGCCGGTTGCTTTGCCGCTCGAATGATTAAGGGTTGCCGTAAGAGAACCGGAGCCGCCGCTTCTGCTCACTTCCAGCGTATCTCTGCTAACTGAAAAATCACAGCGGACACCGGCCTCCGCCGGGACGGCCTTTGCCGCCGCGCCTGTTTTCAACGGCGGGGCGGACGGGCTAGGGCGTGGCTCGATAATTAGAGACGAAGATTGTTCTGACTTGATAGCTGTGCCATCAGAATTGACGCCGGAGGCTTTATCCCCGTCCACTTTCAAATCATCTTTCACGCTTGGCGAGATCACGAGCGGGACGGGACTCGGTGATTTTGCGGGCGTCGGTGTGCTTAGCGCCTCCGCTTTCGCCGCTTTTAGAATGTCGGTCTCTGACTCCACCGGAGAATCGGCGACAGCGGGCGGAGAATTTTCCGGCGTAGGGGCGAGGGCAGTCGTTGGTGGAGAAGTAATCTCTGGCGTCACTTGCCGCGCGGCGCGGACGTTCATCGAAGCCTCAACGGATGATTGGATTTTTGGCGGTGGCTGGGAGACAAGCCGCAACGCAAGCACGCCGCCGCCGATGCAGACGAGGACAATTACGGCGGCGCAGATGGCATAAGCAAATACCGGACGACGGCGGCGCTCATAGCGGGGGGCCTTCACGAAAGGCTTGATGCGGACAGCGGCGTGACCGTCCGTTACGGGGACGTGTGGGTGGGGCATCGGAGAAAGGTCATGCCAAAAAATCTCTTCTGCTTCGGGGGATTCATTCTCACGCGTGAGATAATCGATAAATTGATTTTTCTCAAATCCCTCCTCTCTGAGTGCCGCGTGTTCCGTGGGCGGATCGTCGTGGCTAACAAGCACGTCATCTGTGACAACTTGAGGAAATTCGCGGTAGCCGTCGTCAACCTTTATCTCTTCGTCCGTTGTCGCGCTTGCCACAACGATCTGCGGTTCAAACTCTGGCGGAAGGAAGTCGGGTGCGGGCGTGATGTCGGGAAGTGCCGCGGCGATGCTCGGCAAAGTGGGCGAGTCGTGTACCGAGACATCCTGTGCCGGAAGCGCTGTGAACGCGGCTACTGACGGAGCCTCTGCGAAAGTCGCTTGCTCCGGCGGCTGAGAGTTGTGCCCGTTGGCAGACTCGATGTCACGCAACCGGCGCGCAAATTCACCGGCTGACGAGAGACGAGCGGCGGCCTTCGGATGCAGCGCCCCCTTCACCAGTTCGTCCAGAGACGCAGAGACATCCGAGTTGAAATGCCGGAGCGGCACTAACTCTTGCGTGAGATCATACCCGCCATCCGCGCCGGCTTTGAACGGAAGCCGCGCAGCAAGCATTTCAAAAAGTATGACGCCAAGACTGTAGACATCCGAACGAGCATCAGGATGCTGACCCGCGCGTTGTTCGGGTGAGACGTAAGGAGTTTGACGAAGGCGCAACGGCTCGGCGGAAGTGTGCGCGCGAAACTCCGTTGGCAAATGTTCGCGCAGTCTGGCGAAGCCGAAGTCAACGATTTTAACTTCCGGGCGATTGCGGTAGTCGCGTGTGATAACGATGTTTGATGGGTTAAGGTCGTAATGCACGACGCCGCAGCGATGCGCCGCCGTGAGACCGTCGGCCATCTGCCGCGCGATGCGGATTGCGGCGGCCACGGTAAGCGGCCCGCTGTCCCTGACGTACTCGCCGAGGCTCTGTCCGGCAACCAACTCCGTGACAACATAGGCCGCGCCGTTCGGCAGCATCCCGTAGTCGAAAGTCTTAACGACGTACTGATGCTCGACGCGCGTATTAAGATGAGCGACGGCGTTCGCCTCACGCCGGAAACTCTTCAGCGCCTCGGCCTCAGCTACGGTGGAAGGCG
>JBPCPQ010000127.1:0-1677 GCA_050999015.1 Pyrinomonadaceae bacterium
AAAAGGGCGCGATTGATAGCATCGTGCGCGGCGCGCGGGCGAAGTGGTGGCTGCGGCGCGGCGCGAAGAAGCGCGGTTTCCGGTATGAGACGGCGGCCGGCCGGCGCGTCACGGACGAAGCGCAACTGGAGCGAATTAAATCGCTCGTCATTCCACCGGCGTGGCGCGAGGTGCGCGTCTCGCCCTCGGCGCGCAGTTCGCTACAAGCTATCGGCCTCGACACCGGCGGGCGCGTGCAGCGCGTCTATCACACGTCTTTCTCCGCGCGGCAGCAGCGGCGCAAGTACGAAAAAATCGAGCGCTTCGGCGAACATCTCGCGAGCCTGCGGAAGAAAACCAACGAAGACATCACGCAGGAAGGATTGACACGCGAGCGCGTGCTGGCAGTGGTCGTGCGCTTAATCAATGACCTTTACTTCCGCGTCGGCTCGGAAGAGAGCGTCACGCGCTACCGCACCTACGGCGTCACGACGCTGCGCAATAAGCATCTGGAAATCAAGCGCGACGGCTCGCTCATCTTCAGCTTCATCGGCAAGCACCACATCCACCACCGCCGGATTGTTGTTGACGAGGAGTTGGCGACACTGATGCGCGACATTGTAGCCATCGGCGGCGCGAAAGTCTTTGAGTACATCAACGAGGATGGCAAGGTGCGACCCATCACGCCGCGCGACGTGAACGATTACATCAAGGCAGCAATGTCGCCCAAATTTTCCGCGAAGGACTTTCGCACATGGGGCGGCACACTGCTCGCGGCAATTGAGTTGGCCGAACTGGGGCCAGCGGGTGACGAAAAAGAAGCGAAGCAGAATCTCGCCAAGGCGGTTAAGAAGGTTGCCGAACATCTCGGCAACACGCCCACTGTATGCCGCAGTTGCTACGTCCACCCGGCGGTGCTGGAGTGTTATCTTCAGGGCGTCACGCTCAGTGAGTTTCGCCCGCGCAAGGAGCGACGCATCCGCCGCCAACAGCCGGAATACGAAGCGGAAGAACTCGCCCTGATGAAAATGTTTCGCGCGCAGAAGTCATGACGATTTGCCTGCCGCAATGTACATGAGACGGGTCAGTACCGGGAGCGGTAGCGACCGGGTTGGTGCTGATTAACACTCAACTCTACATTGTCATGTGCGGCCTTACCCCGTCGCTACCGCTCCGGGTACTGACCTTTGTTGGTGGCAACATTAGTTCAAAAGGGATAAGGCTGTGTGGGACACAAAGCGTCAAGTCATCTGGCTGGCAACCGGCATCACGCTCGGCACGCTCGTCGTCTACAACGAAGCCTTCGACGACACAGGGCGCTTCGACCGCACATACTTCATCTACCTCGAACTGATGCTCCTCGCCATCATCTCCGTGATGTTTTATTTCTACTCGAAGAACAGAGGTTAGAGGTCGGAGGTCAGAGGTTAGTAAAAGCCAAATACTGACCTCCGACCTCTAACCTCTTAGCGCGCCGGTTGCATCGCTTTGAAGCGCACGTCAATGCCTTCGCGGGGAACGATGAGCAGGCGTCGCGAGTCGAAGAAGGAACTGTATGAAGGCGTGTAGGAAAGGACGTAACGGTTTTTGCGTAGTTCGTCGCAGATGCTCTTCGCGGCTTCGCGCGGCTCGTTGACGTCGAGGATGCGGCCCCCCGTACCTTCGACGAGTTGCTGCACGACCTGATTGGGCTTCGGC
>JBPCPQ010000129.1:0-2207 GCA_050999015.1 Pyrinomonadaceae bacterium
TTCGTCAGGTTGAAATAATCGCAGGCCGCTTCGGTGATGGCGGTTTTCGGCCCGCGCCCGTCCGCCGCCTTAGCCACAGCCTGCACGCCCCGCCGCGCGATCCACGAACCGCTCCCCTCGTCGCCCACGAGCGGCCCCCAGCCGCCCGCGCAGACGTGCTTGCCGCGCGCATTGCGTCCGCAGCAAATCGCCCCCGTCCCGGCAATGAGGACAAGGCCGGGTTTGCCGCCCGTCGCGCCGAAGAGTGCGATGTCGCCGTCGGTGACGACCTCAATCGTTTCGATGCCGAGACCTTTCAGCGTCTCGCGCATCCGCTCGCGCAAGTCAGCACGCTTTACACCAGCGAGGCCGATCTCGGCGGCGACGATGTCAATTCGGCGCACCCGCGCGGCGGCGCACGCCCGCTCGGTTGCTTCACGAATCGCCGACGCGGCGCTACTGACCCCGACGCGCAGAGGATTCGACGGCCCGGCGATGCCCTCGCCTAAAACTTTTCCCTCTTCGTCAACAATCACCGCGCGCGTCTTCGAGCCACCGCCGTCAACGCCGAGCACCAGTTCCGGCAACCGGCGCGCGGGTGAAGAAACGAATCTTTTCGGCTCACCTTTTTGACTTAAGGGTGACACTGGACTGACTTGCTCCATGCGACGGCAAAAAAATTTCTCACCAAGAAGTTAAATTTTAGCGACACTCCAGCTATAATGGAAACTAAAAGATTTTATCCGCACGATAACGATGCCTGATACCGGAGAACTTTGATGGAGATACGACAACTCAGAGCTTTCACGGCGATTGCCGAGACGCACACGTTCACCGCCGCCGCCCAGCGCATGCACGTCACACAAGCGGCGATCAGCATGCAGATTCGCCAACTCGAACGGGAGACTGGCGTTTTCTTATTTATTCGCACGCCGCGTCGCGTCGTCCTGACCGAGGCCGGAGAGAAATTACTGGAGCGCGCGCAAGCTATTTTGCGCGAGCACGACGCGGCGCTGGCGGAGTTGACAGAGTTGGCCGGTGCAGCGCGCGGGCGCGTCCGGGGCGGAAGCGCGTCTACGATGGTCAGCGCCGACCCGCTGCCGCAAATTCTCAGAGAGTTTCGCACGCACCATCCGCAAGCTGATGTTTCCGTCTATTCGGGCACAAGTGAAGCGCTCGTGAAGCAGCTTCTCTCGGGTGATCTTGACCTCGCTTTCGTCTCGCTCCCGGTCGCAGCGCGCAACATCGAGACAGTGCTACTGGTAAGCGATCAACTCGTCGCCATCGCCAGCCCGCATCACCGTCTGGCAAAGCAGCGCGTCGTCAGCGCGTTCGCGCTGGCCGGCGAGAAGCTTATCTTGGGCGAGCGCGGCGGCAACACCCGCCGCTTGATTGATGAGTTTTTCGCGGAGGCCGGTCTGAAGCCGACGGTAGCAATGGAGTTGAGCCGGCAGGCGGCGATCAAGCGGATGGTCGAGGAGGAGATGGGCGTCGGCATCGTGCCGCTCCGCGCGGTGCGCGAAGAAGTGGCCGAAGGGCGTTTGGTGCGGTGGTGGATCGAGGGCGCGCGCATCAACTGGGAACTAGGTCTCGCGCGGCTGAGCGGCGGCTACGACTCGCCCGTTTTCCAGACCTTCATTCGCCTGTGTCGTGATCATTTCGCAACGGAAAGCGAGACGACGGCGACTCCGACCGCGAAGAAAAAGGTTACCCAGAAAAAGCGTCAGGCTGAGACAAAGAAAGCGGTAAGGAAATAAGGTACGGTGAGCTTGTCCGTGATAACGCTCGTCGTCATGCACTCTCTTCAATCAACTGTCGAATGGCTGAACCGAGGCGAGCCGTATCTTCGGGTTTACGTAATGCTCCCTGCGCCCCAGCGCGCATGGCCTCATGATCGTCAAGCAAATCGGCGAACGCGGTGTAGAACAACACCGGCGTTTTTTCGTCGAAGCCGCGTATCTCGCGGCACAGTTCGAGGCCGTCTTTGTCCGGCAGCCCGATGTCGAGGAGAATCAGTGCGAAAGGATTTTCGCGTGCCTGCCTAAGTCCTTCTTCCGCCGTCCCGACGGCGGTCACGCCGAACCCGTCCTGCTGTAGAGCGAACTCAACAAGCGCGCGCGTGTCAGACGTGTCATCAACAAACAAAACTTTATGCCGTGCCTCAGCCATTTGATTCTCCAATCAAATAAGGAGTCAGGAGTCAGAAGATGAAGTTTCGCCTTTCCCTC
>JBPCPQ010000488.1:0-3016 GCA_050999015.1 Pyrinomonadaceae bacterium
GGACATCGAGCAGGAGATTAACGGCCTACTGACATACGACCGCAACCCGAAGCTCGCGCCGGAAAGCGTCGCCGCGATTCACTACGAGATGTTCCGGCAAAAGCCCGACCATGGGGGAAGGGGTAAAGGGTAAAGGGGGAAGGTTCAAGCATGCTGGCTCGCGTCCTTTCCCCTTTACCCCTTTCCCTGTGTCTCCGTCCTTCCGCCGCTCTTTTCATTCGGGGCAGCGAATCTTCAACGCGAGCGAAAGTATCTCGAACGTCGCCGGGAGACGCCCCGCCAACTCGCCGTCAATTTCCACTTTCACTTCTCGTCCGTTGTCGGCAGCACGCGCGCTGATGCGCCGCGCTAAAGCGTGATGAACTTGCCCTATGTCGAGGTGCGTGCCGAGGTAGAGACGGTAGGAGTTGGCAAGGATCGAGAGAGCACTCAGGTTTCCGACAGCCACTACGTCGAGTTGTCCGTCATTCACTTTCGCTTGCGGCGCGATGTGCATTCCGCCGCCGAAGTATTGCGCGTTGGCGACGCACAAATTGGCGACTTGAAGTTGAAACTCTGGCTTGTCGTCGAGTCGCAGCGTGACAATCGGCTTCGTGAACGTCAGCGCTGTATGCAGCGCGGCGGCGGCGAATTCCCCGGTTCCGCCGACAAACTTTGCCGCGTTCGCCGGAAGCCACGGCACCGACTTTTCCTTGACGCGCTCGACCACCGCCCCGCCCATGCCGAACGACGCGACATTGAGAAAAAATCGCGTTGTGGTTATCCCTTCGTTGTTAATGTATGTGACGCCGCCAACGTCCATCATCCGCGTCACTCCCCGGCGCAGTGCGAGCGCCGCATCGCCCGCGCGTGCCGGAATGCGGAGCGTGCGCCGGAAGTCACCGCCCGTGCCGCTCGGCAGGACGCCAAGCTCGACATCTTCACCTGATTCAAGAATGCCGTTGGCAACTTCCGAGATTGTGCCGTCGCCGCCGCATGCGATGATAAATCGCCGCCCCGCACGCGCTTCGCGCGCCGCGATCAATTGACCGTCGCCGCTCTTTTCGGTGAACACGCAACTGAACGCGCCGAAGTGTGTGCGAAGCGCGCTCGCGATGCCCGGCCACTTTTCTCCCGTCTCACCGCTCGCTGACGCTGGATTGACGATGACCAACGGCAATGGTCGGGATTGCGGATTGCGGATTGCGGATTGCGGATTAGCGTTTTTCAAGCGTGGGGTTTGAGTTCGGTTATCTTCTCTGTGTGCTCTGTGTAATCTCTGTGCCTTTGTGTGAACCTCAGAATCTTTAACTCAGAGGGCACGGAGAAGACACCGCGTTGGAGAGCGTGGCAGCCGTGTTCAGTGCGAAGCATCTTGAGAGCCGGCGTGATGACCGTGTCGCGGAATGCCGGATGCCTTTTTTGTTTCAAGCGCGCGCAACGCACGATCCTGCTCGGCGAGTTCGGCGATTTTACTCATTACGAAGTCGGCGATTTCTTTATACGTCCGCACGCCATCGCGCCGGTCGAGGAACTGCGCGTAATCAACGGGCGGCCCGAAGTGGATGCGAATTGGCTCGCCGCCCGTCCAGTTGCCCAAGACCTGTTTCACGAGATCGTTCCCCAGCCCCGCGACGAAAACCGGAATCACCTGCGGTTGCGCATCCTTGATTAGTCTTCCGACGCCGGGCTTCGGCGGCAGGAAGCTGTAGGGGTCGGGATTTTTGTTGCGCGTGCCTTCGGGGTGAAAGCCGATGATGTGAGCCGGGCCGCGATGACAGAGATCGGTGAGGAGTCGCATCGAGTATTTATCGAACTCCCGCTTGTCGAGCAGAGGATTGTTGCCCGCCGCAAAGAACGGCGGGTACATTGACCACCAACCCATCACGAGATTGACGAACATCCCCACCGGCGACTCGTAGAAGAAACGTCCCCGGACGGGGAAGAAAAGTTTTTTGGGCCACTTCGTCCGGCGGAAAAGAATCGCCGAGACGGTGTACATGTCGAAGAACGAACGGTGATTAGCGACCAGCAGGATCGGACGTTCGTGCGACACCAAGTCGAAATTTTCGAGGCCGCTGACGCGCATCAGATTGTAGGTCGAAATCTGAATCCACCCCGCGCCCGCCGTCCGCTGGCACCACGTCCAGAAACTCTTCCAGCGTCCCCCGTTCATCCGCCGCGTAAAGTAAAACGCGAATTGTTCCATCCGCGACAGCACCGCCATCTCTTCGGGTAACGGCTCGCCGAGAGGGGCGTCATTTCTCGCTTCGAGGCTCTCAGTTGCCGGGGTCTGTTCGAGTTCAGTCTGCGACATTCTCTTCAATTCCAGAATCTCATGTCCAAAGTGCAAGTTCAGTTTAGCATGACACAATGTCTGCCTTGCGAATCGGAGCTTGGACTTTTCTGATATAAGATTCGAGATTCACGAACACGCGCCGGGGCTATCATGCACAGCGATAATTATAATAAGCAGGGCGTCCAGAGTTGCGGCGCTTAGTCACTTGCGCTGTTCTTCAAGATTCAGCATCCAGATGTCCGCTTCAGTTCGCCGGAGCGTGTAATAAAGAGTCCGTTCGTCGTGCGCAAGGGAGGCGGAGCGCGCCTCATCGGGTGGGGCAGAAAAAACCTCGCGGACTTTCTTCGTCTCGCTGTCCACAAAGTAAATACAACCTTCGGAGTGGAATAACAGACGCCGACCGTCGCGCAGCCAGACCGGGTTGCTGCCGAATGACGTAAGCTGTTCGTAGCTCTGCGTCTCGAAATCGTAGGTGTGGATGTAGTTCTTGCCGGCTACTCTATCAACCCACCAGCCGGCCAGAGTGCGTCCGTCCGCCGACCATGACCAGGGCCAAAACTGCTCTCTCGCCGAAGCAAGCGACGGTAACTGGCGGGGCGTCTGCTCCGGCCAGGGTTTATTTGTTTCGACGATGAAAGGCAGGCGGTCGCGCTGCTTAAAGATAAGGTGCTTGCCGTCCGGCGACCAGATCGGATACACGGCGGACGGGCCGGACGTGAACGTGAGTTGTTGTAGCCC
>JBPCPQ010000355.1:0-3263 GCA_050999015.1 Pyrinomonadaceae bacterium
GCCGCGATGCAGGAGCACAAACGTGCTGTCGTGATCGGCGAGAACACGTGCGGCTGCGTGCTCGGCATTCGCCGCCGTCACACGCTGCCGGATAACGGCTCGCTTGAAATCAGCGAAGTTGATTACCGCACCGCGCGCGGCGCGCGTCTGGAAGGCGCAGGCGTTTCGCCCGACGAGATGATAACGATCACCCGCCGCGACCTCCGCGCCGGACATGACCGCGCGCTGAAGCGCGCCGTCGAACTTCTTAAAACTACAAATTGGAGTCAGGCTGCCGCGCGGGATTGAGGGTCAGACTGCGCGCCTTCGGTGGTCGTTAGTAAGGCGTAAACTCGTTGGCGTGAGACGGCAC
The DNA here is from genome assembly GCA_050999015.1 of Pyrinomonadaceae bacterium. Lineage (GTDB taxonomy): Bacteria > Acidobacteriota > Blastocatellia > Pyrinomonadales > Pyrinomonadaceae > JBPCPQ01. The sequence continues at coordinate 353 of JBPCPQ010000355.1, forward strand.
GAAACAGTAAGGGCTGTGTGTGCAGATATATTCTTCAGCTTTTTCCGGCGTGTTGGTTGTTCTCAGAAGTTCGGTATTGTTTAGCGACCATCGCCCATGTCTTTGCACGAACTCTTCAAATGCCTGCCCGTCATGAAGGTATCTGCTGCCGTCGGGATTCACACACATGAGAATCTCTTCAAAGTCAATTATCACTGCATCAATTGACCCATCCCGTTTCATACATCTTAGCCGGCTAATAAGGCGACGAGATTTTGCGACACGAGCGGATTCATACAGCCTGTGAAGTTCGTCCTCTTGGAGCGGCGCGAACGGAGCGACAAGCTGATTGGCGTCGCCCGTCAAATCGGTTTGGAAAGGCCACGCAAGATGAATCACGACACCAATGCTAAAGGTCATCCATGCCGCTACGAGGCGTAACAGTAAATTGCGACCTGACTTCTTCATCGTCGCCCCTCCATTCGGATTAACGTAATGCTTTGAGCTACTTCCTTCGTGGCTTTTCATCCGCGCCGAACAGATTATCGAGCAGGCGGCGCACCGTGTTGGATTCTTGCTCCGCCCACTCTTCGCCCGCATCGTCTCCGGTGCGCTCGCGGTTATTTTCGTTGATGCGGTGCAGCGTCGCCTCGCGTGCCTTCATGTAGTTGTCAGGTAAAGCACGCCCGCAGTAATTACACGCGGGGCTGCCGAGCGCGAGAAGCTTTCGCCCGCAATGTGGGCAGACACGGTAATCCGATGTCGCCACGCTCACGGGCGCACCGCAACTCTGGCACTTCACCGCACCCTCCGCGCACGCGCCCCGGCAGTACTCGCAAGTTAAAGCCATTGGAAGAATTTACGTCGTCGCTTCTTTTTCAAGAATCGCGTTGAAGTTCTTCGAGCTGCCGGCCTCGACGCGGACGCGCCGCTCCCAAGTCTTGAAACCGGGGCGCGTGACTTTCAGCGTGTGCTCGCCGGGGTTGATCGAAAGCTTCGAGGGCGTGCTGCTTTCGTAGAAATCGTCAACGTAGATTTCCGCGCCGTCCGGCTCGGAGGTGACGTTGATTTCGGCGCGGCTCTCCGCTGCTTGTGATGCGGGCGGCGCGTTGCCCGCGCTTTGCTGACCACCTTGTTGCGATTGCCCGCCTTGTTGACCCTGACCGCTGATCGCGCCGGCCATCATCTGGCCGTAGCCGAAACCGAGGCCGAGACCCATGCCCTGACCGGCGGCTCCGCCCGGCTGCTTCGCCGCATCAGGGAGCGCCTCCGCCGCCTTGTAGCGCATGTACTTATCCATATCGCCGAGCGCGGACATTGAGGAGCGCTCGTCAATTTTCTTCTGCACCTCTTCGGGCGGCGTGATCGCCGAAATCAGCATGTCAACGAGTTCAAGTCCCTGCTTACTGAAGTCTTCGGCGACGCGCGCCTTCACGCCCGCCGCTAATTCGTCGTAGTAAGCCGGGAGGTCGAAGAGCGTCTTTAAGTTTTCACCGAGCAGATCGTTGAGGCGCGACACGATGATGTCGCGTAAGTAGTCGCCGACGCTCAGCGTCGAGACCAGTCCGCGCGTGCCGACGACTGTGCCGACGAACAACTGCGGGTCGGCGACGCGAATCGAGTATTTGCCGAAGGCGCGCAGACGCACCATGTAGAGTTCCGAATCGCGGAACGGAATCGGCTCCTTCGTGCCCCACTTCAAATCCTGAAACGTGTGGCGCGCGACGAACACGACGCTCGCCTGAAACGGCGACGTGCCGCCGAAGGGCAGCGACAAAAGACGTGTCAGCAGCGGCACATTCATCGTCGTCAGTGTGTGCCTGCCGGGGCTGAACGTGTCGAGCGCCTTGCCGTCGCGGAAGAAGACGGCTGACTGATTCTCCTGCACGATCAATTGTGCGCCGAGCTTGATGTCGGTCGAGCCGCCTTCCGGGATGCGGTGAACAATCTGCGCGCCCGTCGGGTCGTGGAATTGAAGGACTTCGAGTGCCATGCCGGTATTCTCCTTAAAAAAACAGTAATGGGTGACAAGTCAGGAATTGAACAAGCTTTGGGCGGAACTGTCGCCGAAGTTGTTGATGGCGTCGTAACGCTTATCGAATGTTTGATTCAATTCGTCCACCGCCGTTTCCACTTCTGTCGTCGCCGCTTTGAGGCCTTCGGCGTCGCCCGACTTCGACTTCAGTTCGCGCGCCTTCGCTTCGAGCGCGTTCACCTTCTCGACGAGCGCGAGATCGAATTGATGAATCGAATAAAGTTGCGACTCCTCGATCTTCGCCGCGTCGAAGAAACCCGCATAGCCATAGGAAGCGAAGCGCACGCGATTCTCAATCTGGTCGAGCTTCTTCAGCGTGCGGTCAACGGGGCCGACTTCCATCAACCGACCCGTAGAGCTGAGGTCGCGCACCGCGTCGGTCAGCGGAGTTTTTATCGCGCGCAGTTTGTCGGCCAAATGCTCGCGGTGCAGCTTGTCCTGATCGCGGCGGCGCTCGCGCTCCGCATAGCCGCTATACCCCGGAATCTTTTCGCCGAGTCGTTCGAGCCGGTCACGCAGTTCGTCAGTCATGATGTTCGTGGCGCGAAAGAAGGACACAGTGAATAACCCGCGTCGCTCTCGCGCTGTTGTCGCCTCCTCCCAAAGAAATTGCGAACGACAAGCCGGAGAAGAGTTCTCTTCCCGCCCGTCGTTTCGGAATTGCATTCTAAATCAGTCCCTCCGCAATTGAAACATTCCGCGAAGCCGCCGGGACGAAGATGCCGCAAGCACTGCGGATTCGACGTTGGGTGGGTTGCTTCAATCCTCTTCTCTGTGACCTCCGTGCCTCTGTGTCGAAGCGTAGAATCTTTAACACAGAGGTCACAGAGAAAACTCAGTGGACACGGAGAAGAATTGAGGTAATCGCCCGTCGCCTCTCAGAAGTCTTCGACGCGC
>JBPCPQ010000153.1:0-2667 GCA_050999015.1 Pyrinomonadaceae bacterium
TGCCCTCGCGGCGGCTGCGCACCTCGACGATTCTTGACCAGCCGGGCGCTTTGAGTTGCTGTCGAATCGGTTCGACATCGCTCTGCCGGTCGTAAGCGCCTTCGGCGTCAAACTCGAAGACCTTCACATAAACGCCCTTCAGGCCGGCGATGATTTCTTTCGCTTTCATCTCCTCTGGGTCGTTCTTATCGAACGCCTGCGGCACGATCTGCAACAGACGCTCGTCAAGACTGACGTTCACCATCTCCACCGCTTTCGCGTCGAGGCGATCAAGGCTGTCAATCTGTATCCGACCGCCCGTCACTCCGATTTGCGCGCGGATGACCGCCGCGCTCAGGCCGACAACGAGTGCGATGGTGACAAGTTTTAGTGCCGTGTTGATTAACGATTTCATAATTTCTCCAAACGTCTTTCTACTGAGGCGGTGAGCGTCGCGCGTGAGCAAGGGTGTTTTGACGATGCTTCACAGACGCCGTAGCTTCCGCGCGGGCTTCCGCCTTTTCTCTATCGAGCAGCTACCTTTCTATCAAGTAAGAAACGCCGGGACTGACGTCCGTAATGCCCGGCGCTTTGCGCTGCACGAGGTTGATCTTGGCGCTGGCGACGTGCAATGCCAACATCAACTGCTCCTTCACGCGTTTTGCTTCAAGCATCTTCGGCGAACTGGCATCCGGTCGCCGCGTACTCGACGCGAAGTGTATGCGCCGATTCAAGCTGCCCTGACGAACGCGCCGCTCTGGGTGTTGTCGTAGTGGTGTCGGCGCAAAACGATCCGGTGTGCGCGGCGCGGTGCGGCGGTCGTCGTCGCCGCCTAAGTTATTTTCCGAATCACTCACACCGGATGCCGCAACCTCATTCGCGCGGCGCGGCGGCGCGGGCACCGATTCGACCGGCTTCGGCGGCGCGGCTTCGCTTGGATTTTCGACAACTTGCAAATCGGACGCCGCGCTGCTGTGACGCCTGATGACGACGAGCCACACGCCCGCAAGAATCATCAACGCGAGCGCGGCGGCGACAGCGAACGCCGGATACGGACGAAGGCGCGAACGCGCGGGTACAATCATTTCGGGCGGCAGTTCGAGCTTTCGCCCCGGCTCGAAGCGCAATTCTCCGAGCAGCGTTTCGAGGCGCTCTACCTCGGCGTCCGGCTCACCGCTTTTGTCCCACAAATAATCGCTCATACGTCTTTTCCTATTCCGAGTTTCTCGCGCAGCAGTTTCATTCCGCGATGAAGATTGACGCGCACCGAATCGGGTTGCAGCCCCGTCCGCTCCGCAATCTCCGGCCCGGTCATTCCTTCGACGAGCCGTAGAACGAGCGTTTCGCAGTAAGCTTCCGGCAGACTACGAATCACATCGAGCACTTCTGCCGCCTCTCTTCGCGGCGGCACGCGTTGCGGCAATTCCTCCGACAACGCTTCGGTCTGGCGCGATTGGCGGTGAAAATCCATTGCGCGGTTGCGCGCGATCATCGCCAGCCACCCGCCGAACGCCGCCTCGTCGCGCAACGTCGCCAACTTCCTGAACGCGACGAGGAAAACGTCCTGCACCAAATCGCCGACTTCATCGAAGGGCACGCGCGCCAGCAGAATGCCGTGTACCATCGGCGCGTAAAGGTCGTACAGCCGCCCGAAGGCCTCGCGGTCGCCGCCTTTCACGAGGGCGACGAGCGCCGCCTCCGGCGATTTGGCTCCGCCGCTTTCCGCGCTCTCCACTGCTTGAACAGCGGAAGTCTTGGCTTTGCCGGCGACCATCATCAAGCGGCCATCGCTGTTTGTCTTAATCTCAAACATGCACTGATACTGAAACCGTTTTGTTTATCACGTCGGGCATTCTGTAAAGGCCGAAGCCCGACCGTAAGGGAGGGCGTAAATGCTTAACGGAAATATGCCCCGGCTGACCAAGCGGGCTTCTGCCTTTTCAATCTTTCGCGTCCTTGTCACTATCAAAGACGCTGGAGAATCAGAAACTGTTAACAGAAGGATATTACGCCCGATGCAAAACTATTAGTGAAGGGCAATCAGGAAGGTGGCGGTCAGGTATTAAAGGCACGCTCAATCAGGCGGGGGAGAATTTTGCGGGCGTCAAAAAATTCTTCGGCGACATCGCGCGCCGCGCGGCAATGGAAATCGTACCGGCGGTTGATTTCTTTAATCCCGGCCAGTGCTTCGTCAAGCGTGCTGAAGTGGAGGAGCCCCGCGCCCGCTGGAAGCCACGCGGAGAAACCGGTCTCCTGCGCGAGCACCGGGCGGCTACTTGCCAGATACGCCGCGCTACGCTCGCTGAACCACCCGCTACGGCTGACGACGTAACCGTGCTTCGCCACGCTGAACTCGGCTTTCGATTCCTGCAAGTAACGCTGGTACGTCCACGGGTCGCGGGTCACTTCGAGCGGATCGCGCAACATCCAACCTTTATCCTCCAGCAGAGCGCGCGGCGCGGTCGCGCTGCCCAGCGACAACTCGAAAACGCTCCCCGCCAGTCGAGGCAAATCCACAAACTTACCGAACGACTCCGACTTCATTCCGTAGCGTCGCCCGCCGTATTCGCGCGCGGCGTAGCTGTCCCACTGCATCACGGTCGTCCACTTGCCATCCGGTCTTCCGGGCGTCACCGGCCACGCATCGAGCACGACAGGCTGCCGCGTCGGCTGCCACCTGAAGCCGTC
>JBPCPQ010000084.1:0-4508 GCA_050999015.1 Pyrinomonadaceae bacterium
TGCTGGCGAATGTATTGCGTTGCGACGAACCCATCGAGCAACGGGAGGTTGATGTCCATCAATATCAAATCGGGGTGCTCGCGCTGTGCCATCTCCACCGCTTCTTCGCCATTGACGGCTTCGAGCACAGAATAGCCGCGCCGCTCTAGCAGAGTTTTCAGCATCAGACGATTGTCGTCGTAGTCTTCGACGACCAACACAGTCTGTCCGGGGGAATTTGTTTCGGCCATGATAGGAGTTTTCTAGCGCACAAGCGGCAATCAATGCAAGCGTTTTGCCACGCCGCCACAAGCGGAAAGGTTAGCGACCGATCAAGTCCGGGAGCGACTTCCTCGGGCGGCGGTGATTATGGGAAGGGAAGATTTGCGAAAGACGGAATAATTGCCGATGAATTGATGGGGGGCGGATTGCGATCTACAAAAAGTGCGGATTAGTAAAAGTGGCGGCGATGCCGCAGACACCGCCCGGCTTCATCTCGACGCGGAGCGCGGTGCCTTGAACCCTGACGCGCGGTGTGTCACCTGTGTCGGGCGCGACGGTTGACAGCGTGATGACGACGGTGAGCTTCGCGCCTTCTTCGACAAAGGGCATCATTCGCAAATAAAAACCCCGACCGCTCAAATTGTCGAGCACCGTCTCGACATTAAAAGGCTCACCGTTTTTATCAACCCCCTGAACTTTCGCCGGGAACGGCACGTGAATGCGAGGCTTGCCACGCCGCTCGCCGTGAGGGGCGGATGTAACATTAAAGGCCATCCAATTTGATCCTTGCCGGCGCAAACGAGACATCTGCCTCAATGACGAAAAGGTGTGTCGGGGCTTTCGTCACGATGCGGGGCGGCGCGTCTCTAAACGGAACTTTTTAAGTAAATATAGCGGAGCGCACAACAATCGCTCGACGAAGAGTTTCTTAAATCTCTGTTAACTCGCCGAAAATAAGTTATCGGAAGCCAAGCGGCAATGGACAATGCGACCATTTTTATTGGCACAATTGTGCCGAGTTTGAAAGATGTCTGCGCCGCGACTTTTAAGGGGTTAGTAAGTTTGTGTTGTGAGCTATCAACCGGAAAGCCTGAACGCATGTAACTGTGAACTACTTCGCAAAAACCTGTGCGGAATCGGCGAAGGCTTTGAACTCGAGCGCGTTACCGCTCGGATCAAGGAAGAACATGGTCGCCTGTTCACCGGGTTGTCCCTCGAAGCGAACGTATGGCTCAATGACAAATTCGACGCCTGCTGCGCGCACCCGCTCGGCCATCTCCCGCCATTCATCCATTGAGAGGATGACTCCGAAGTGAGGCACAGGGACGTCATGGTTGTCTACGGCGTTCGACGTTACGACGCCGCCCTCGCCGGGCGGGCGCAGGTGGGCGACGATTTGATGGCCGAAAAGATTAAAGTCCACCCAAGTGTCAGAACTGCGGCCTTCGGGACAGCCGAGCACGCCGCCGTAAAAGGCGCGCGCCTCTTCAATGTTATGCACCGGAAACGCGAGATGGAAGAGTGTAGTCATTGGCTTAATCCTGTGGGAGAAAGGTGGAAGCCTGCGCGAAAGCTACGGCGTATCCGGCGACGCATCAAAGCGCCCTTGCTCACGCGCGGGCTTCTGCCGAGTCTTATGACGGTTGTGTGCTCGACAGAGACTTCACCAAGCGGTAGAGAAAGTCCTGTCCTTCGTAAAACTCTTTGACGCCGATGCGCTCGTCCCTGCCGTGCGAGCGGTTGTCGTCCATTTCGCCGAACAGCCCGGAGACGCCGTACATCGGAATCCCGACCTGCCGGAAATAGAGACTGTCGGTCGCGCCCGTACCCATAATGGGAACGACCGAGACGCCCGGCCACATCCGCGACGTGAGTTGCTCAATTGGTTGCATCACGGTGGGCGTGAGCGGCGACGGCGGACTCGGATTCGGCTGTTTGATGTATGAGACGGCGACCTGATCATCGGCCAGAATCTTGACGAGCGTTTTTTGCACGTCCGCGGCTGTCTCCTGCGGAAGTATTCGGCAGTTGACGACGGCGCGCGCCGTCTGCGGCAACGCGTTGTCGGCGTGGCCGGCGTCGAGCCGCGTGGCAACACAGGTCGTCCGCATCAGCGCATTGTAATACGGCGACGCGGCGAGGCGCGCAGCCGCCGCCCCGTCGGGCGTGGCTTGGGCGACGGCTTTCATATCCGAAGCCACCTGCCCGCTTTCCAGTTTTGACATCCGCTCGAAGTAAGCGCGCGTGACTTCGTTGAGGTTGACCGGGAAATCGAATTTCCCCAGACGATCAATCCCCGCCGCGAGATGATAAATCGCATTGTCCTTGACGGGCTGCGAGCTGTGGCCGCCGCGATTTTTCACTTCGAGCGAGAAGCTTTGGTAAACCTTCTCGCTCGCCTGCACGCCGTTTAGAATCGGCTTACCCTTCTTCGTCAACCCACCGCCGCCTTCGTTGATGCCGAGTTCGGCGTCAACTAATTCACGATGATCTTTTAGCAGCCACTCGACGCCGTTGAAGTCGCCGCCCTCCTCGTCGGCAGTGAGCGCGAGGATGATGTCACGCTCAGGCCGAAAGCCCTCCTTCTTATAGCGAATCAGATTAGCGACGAAGATCGCGGCCATCGCTTTATCGTCGCGCGTGCCGCGCCCGTAGTAGTAGCCGTCGCGCTCGGTGAACTTGAACGGGTCAAGCCCGTCCGACCAATCCTCCTTGCGCGCCTCGACCACATCAATGTGCGCGAGCAGCAAGAGCGGCTTGCGACTTTGCGGCGCGGCACTTCGGAAACGCGCGACGAGGTTGCCTTTACGCGCGTTGCCGGGATGGACGAGCACGCGCACGTCCTCCGCCGGAAACCCCGCCGCTTTCAGGCGCGCCGCCATCGCCTCGGCGGCCTTCGTGTTGTCGCCGATGGGAGAGTCGGTGGTGTTGATCTCAATCAACTCCTGATAAATCTCACGGAGTTGTTGCTGATGATCTGTGAGCTTGAGCGGCGACGTGTTTGATGTTTGCGCGATGACGGAGCACGCGAGCAACGAAGCGGCGAGAACGAAACTAAACGGCGTGGGTAGATGTTTTTTATTGTGCATCATAACGAATTTCTCCTGAAGCGAGTCGAGCGATTATTGCAGTTGAGATGATAACGCTGACGCTTGAACGAGGGAAGATGAGTGAATGCGTGAAGCAAGTTTCACACAGAGGCACAGAGGTCACACGGAGGACACAGAAAGTTGAGATTTGCGCTCTCTATATACTCTTCTGTGTGACGAGGCTTCAGCCTTCTATCTGCGCGCAAGAAAGTTTGCGACGAAGCAAAAGCACCAGTTTCCCTTTCCTTCTTCTCCTTTTTCCCTTGCGGCGCAGCCGCTCTTATCGTGGCAATTCAATCGCTTTGCCCGCTGCGATAGTCGGCGCACCAGCGCGGCGTAGCGTGTCATTGATTTGCGGAACAGTTCCGCTGATGAACGTGTTGACCTCTTCGATCCTCGCGCGGAAATCAATCTGAAGCTCGTTGAAGTATTCGCGCTGGTAGACGGTCGGCGCGGCGTTGGTGCCGTCCATCGAGAAGAACAATCCGCCGAGCCGACTAATCAATGATTCTCTGCCGCTGATGCCTAATCCTTCTTCGGGACGCACGAGCTTGGCCTGAAGCGCCTCAATTTGTTTCAGACGCTCGCCGACGTTCGTCGTCAATTCTTTCGGCGCGTCGGTGATACGATCCTTAATCACTTTCTCGGCATTCTGAAGTTGATCCTTCAGACTGTCGAGTGTGCGCAGCGCCCCGTTCGTCGCTGATTGCATGTCGCGCAATTTCAGCGTCAGGTCGTGCAACATTTGAAGGTCAGCTTGCGGCACAGTCGGGATGGTCGGGTCGAGACGCACCTGCACCGGCTTCTCAAGTTTCTTATCGCCGACGGTGAGGCGGACGGTGTACGTGCCGGGCAGAACGTGTGGCCCGCGCGGGCCGCCGGTGAACGCGGTCTCTTCCTCGGTCGGCGGGCGGCCTACCTGCGGGCCACCGTAGCGCAGATTCCACGCGGCGCGGTTCAAGCCCTTCTCCTTCGGCGGCTCATTCACTTCGCTGATGACCTTACCCGCCGCGTCGAGAATCTCGATCTTCACGGTAGTTTTCTCCGCCGGTTTTTCTTTCAGATAGTAAGTGATGGGCGCACCGTAGGGCGGATTCGGGCCGGCGAAAACTTTGTCGCCGATGCCGTAGCGCGTGAAGCGCGACGTGAAGCGCAGACCGGAACGAACGTCGAAGAGGTGTGCGTCACCGCCCGCAATGCTGGCGTTCATCTGTTGAATCGGCGTCGCGTCGTCGAAAATCCAGATGCTGCGTCCGTGTGTTCCGAGAATTAAGTCATTCTCACGGGGATGCACGATGATGTCATGCACCGCGACGTGCGGCAGATTCTTCATGCCGAGCCGCGCCCAACTATTTCCGCCGGTGTAGGAAACGAACAAGCCCAACTCCGTCCCCGCGTAAAGCAGATTCGTATTCTTCGGGTCTTCGCGCACGACCC
>JBPCPQ010000003.1:0-4652 GCA_050999015.1 Pyrinomonadaceae bacterium
TTATCAATTGGTGCGGCTGCGCTTCAGGCGCGAAAGGCTGCGAATCGGCGCAGCAGTTTCGCTCCATGCGAAGCGATTCCGTGAGAAAAAGGTAGCATCAACTAATTATGAGAAGCGTTCCCCCACGCCAGAGAGCGCGTCGAGTTTGGTCAATCTTTTTCGGTCTTCTTGTAATTTTCTCGCTCGCTGTGCCGTTCTCCGTCGCCGCGCAACATGCTCCTGCCAACTCTTCTTCTGCTGCCGCATCCACGCAAAACGATGCGGGGAATCCTGCATTTCGGATAGAGCGCATCCCTGTTGATGGTGGCGCGGAGTTGCTGACCGTCTTCGGCGACTTAAACGGGGTCGCGCCGAACAGCCGCGCGAGTGAAGCGCCGCTTGTCAGCATCTTGCGCGACACGCTCGGCGACGCTGACCCGGAGAACGACCGTCTCCGTCACGTCTGGATGCTTACTTATACCCGGCCCACGCTGAAGCAGCGTCTCGCGGCGGGAGTGCCGTTTCTTTATTCGCGCGTCGGTAATAAAAAGAAGGCCGTGCGCGGCGTGCCGCCAGCGGTGATTGATCTCGCCCAGCCTGACAAAGATGTCTGGCAGCGATTCCTGTGGATGGCGCTGCAAAACATCTTCGTTAATCCTTACGGCGTCACGGCGAAATCTTCGTCGCGCACTTTTCAACGGAACACCGAAGACTATCGCAAAGTACACGTCATCCGCGCACTCGCGGTTCTGTCTCTTTACGAGGCCGAAGCCGATGTCGAGTCGGTTTTTTCGCCCGCCGAGATGCTCGAGATTCAATCGCGTCTGATCCTAACGCAGATGACCTTCGGCGGAATCGTTGATGATGCCTTTCTCCAAAAATTTCATCAGAACCAAGCCACCGCCCAACTCGATGAGCGCGGGCACAACTGGGAACTTTTGCGCCAGCGCGCCGAAGCCGAAGGACTTCTTTTCGAGCCGCTTCAGCTTCCCGACGGCAGCGCTACGCACGCCCTCGTCTGGACGACGCGGCACGATGTCGCGAGCAATCGCCAGCGCCGCAAGTGGGATAACCGCTTTCTCAACATCTCGAAGCCGTGGGGCGATAAACGACTCGACCGCTGGGACGGGTATACCGAGACGCGCTTCTTCGACGCCGAAAACCGCGCGGTCGTAAGTGACACGCCGGGGGCGCGTGCGGTCGAAATGATTCCGCTTGCGCTCTACGGCCTCGACAACCCGAAGATTCCCGCGCTGCTTGTTGATTTCCGCGACGGCGGGAATCCGAAACGGCGTGAAGTGTCGCGTCGCGTGCTTGAGGATGTGGCGCGCAACATCCTCTCGCTGTCGCGCTTCGGCGATATTCACTATTTTCTCGGGCGCACCATCTTCGACTTCATCACCAGCCGACGCGGCATGGACGTTAACCAGCCGACGCGCCTGCGCACATATTCACAGTTAAAATTGCTTCTCACGTTGAGCGCATCGCTCGACCCGGAATTCCGTGAAGAAATCAGCCGGCGCTTGGAGCACGTGTCACTTAACCCTCTCGAGAACGATCTCGCGGCGGAGGCGCGACTCGCGCGCGTGCAGCACGCCGCGCTGATGGACTATGCCCGCCGCCCCGACGGGCTTGCCCGCCAACTCGACCGCGACCGCCGCGCCGAGCTTGTTCCGCTCGCGCACGGACGAACCGCGCGCGTGTTGTTTCGCTTCGGTCACGTCCTCAGCTTCGGCCACTACACGCACCGCGAAAAGGCTCTGCCGGAAACCGGACGAACGCAGATTGATGTCGCACGGCGTTTAGCTCATCACCGGCGCTTCCTGCGCGAGGTGTCTAAATCAAGTCCGATCATCGAGGTCGTGTGGGACATGAGCGAGGTGCGGCGCTCGTTGCAGTTTGTCGCCGAGCATGGCGCGCGTGCCGACGGCGCGACCGCCTCGGCTGCGGCGCGCATCTTTGCCCGCACGAAAGACGAGGCGACGCAGAGGCTGTGTCTCGACACGCTCTACCACATCAACAACGAGACGGCGAAGAATGCCCTCTGGCGTATCCATCAGGATCAAAGCGTGCCCGACCCGATACGCACGCTGAGCGCGGAGTATTTGCGTAAAGCTGTCCGCGAAGAACAACGCATCTCGCCGACCGACACGAAAGCCATCATCTCGGCAATCGGGCAATGAAAATCCTTTCAACATTGAGTCGCCAAATAATCGTGCTCGTGCTGGTGTTGTTCGTCTCCGCCGTCGCTCATGCGGCGACAATCCGGCGCGTCGTCGTGATTAAGGTTGACGGTCTGCCGCACGATCAGGTTGAGCGATTCGTGCGTGAGCGCGATTCGCGCACAGGGAAAAGCAGATTGCCGTGGATCGAACACGTCTTTTATGAAAGAGGCACGCGCGTCGCTAATTTCTACGTCCGGGGAATGAGTTTGTCGGGGCCATCGTGGTCAATGCTCGACACAGGCCAGCACTTGCAGATTAAGGGCAACGTCGAGTTCGACCGCCTGACGCTGCATTCTTACGATTACCTCAACTTCATTCCGTTCTACCTCGGAAACGCTTTTCAGAATCGCGTCGACATGCCGGGCGTGGGCGCGCTCGACGAAGTGGGGCTGCCACTCCTGATTGACGCTTACCCTTACGACGAACGCCACACCAGCTTTCAGTTGTATCAACGCGGGGCGCGCTGGACGACGTTGCAACGCGGCCTGCAAAACCGTTTCACTTCGCGCAGCCCGCGCGAAATTTTCGACGAATGGACGACCGGCTTCGACGCCCGCAGCATTATCACCGAGCAACTCGAACGCGAGTTGCTGGAGAAATTGAACAACCCGCGCCTGCGCTATCTTGATCTTTATTCCACTGACTTCGATCACGCCGCGCATCACAACCGCGACCGCGAGACGCACATTCGTGCGCTGCAAGAAGTGGATGCGACAATCGGGCGCGTGTGGACGACGATTCAAAACACACCGCAGGCGGCGGAAACCGCGCTCGTTCTCGTCTCGGATCACGGCACTAACACGGACGAGCGCGTTTATAGTCAGGGCTACAATCTCGTCAGACTTTTGGGGAGCGCAGGCGGCGGCGGCCATCACGTCATCACGAAACGTCGTCTGCTGAATGACTACGCCTTAAAAGGAATCTACCCGCTCATCCCGCTCATCACGACGACCACTTCCGAATCCTTTTACCTGAAGGGACAAAGCACCGATTACCCGACCGCGCTGATTGACTTCGACGGCAACGAGCGTTCCTCGATTCACCTGCGCGCCACTGACCTCAACGTGCTGCACATTCTTTTGCAGCAACTCAAACGCAAAGACCTCGCGCCCGATTTGCGCCGCGCGGCGACGAAAAACTTCTTCGCCACAATAGAGCGACGTCGCGCGTCGTGGCAAACACGGCTCGCCGAGATGAACGAAGAACTCGGCGCGCTCCGCCGTCTCATCGAAAAGCAGCGTGCCGTCGTCGCAGCGCAGCCGAAGAAATGGACGAAGGAAGACCGCGATGCCGGGCGCGATCAGGATTCACGTCGCCTCTTCGCGCAGCTCGATTCGCGGCTCGCCGACGAGCGCGAATACACCGTGTACTTACGCACGCTCGCCCATTTGCTGGCGCTCACCCCTGATGATTTCGATCCCGCGCGGCTGCGCACTGAGGATGTCATCCCGAAGCGTTCGATGGGCGACGCGAACTCGATTCACGACTTGCAGAATTACGTCGTCGGTCTTGCGCCGGGCGGGCTTGTCGCTTCAGCCGACGGCTCGTTGGACACCAATCAGAGTTTCGCCCGCGTTAATTACTTTCAACTGCTCGGCGATGTTGCGGTGCGCAACAACGTGCAGCCTGAAGTGAGCAATCACCCCGTTGATTTCGTCGCCGCACGAATTTCACCTGAAAGTGTGCGCGTGTACGAGGATTTACGCGGCGTCGAAACAATCGTCTGGCTGTCCGGCGGGCGCGGCGCGCAGGCGCTCATCCTCGCGCGCCAAGATGAGCGCGGGAAACTTCAGTTGCGTTATCTTCCCGTTTCCGAATTATCGCAGAACGCTGACGGGCAAATTGAGGTCGCGCGCGCCGCGTGGCGTGCGGGACTTCCACTTAAAATCTTTGAGGACCCTAGGCTCGAGATTCCGAACGGCGAATCGCGCCCCGCGTGGCTCGACGAATGGCACACCGATCTCGACTGGCTGCGCGCGACTCACCGCACAACCTACTCGAACGCGATCATCGGCCTGCACGAACAGCTTGCGCGCCATCAATCGGAAGCGTTGGACTTCAATCAGGCTGGTCTCTCCAATGACGAGCGATTGCTTCGCCGCTTCCGCTGGCGACAGCGCATGCTGGTTGAAGCCGACCTTCTGATTGTCGCCAACAATCATTGGAACTTCGACGTGCGCGGCTTCAACCCCGGCGGCAATCACGGCTCCTTCTTCCGCGTCTCGACCCACTCCACGCTGATGTTCGCGGGCGGGGGTGAAACCGGGATTCCGCGTGGACTCGAAATCGAGGAACCGTATGACAGCTTGAGTTTCGTGCCGACAATTCTCGCGCTCACAGGTCAACTCGGCGAGGGCGGAAATTCTGTCCCCGCTCTGTGGCGACAGGGCTTCAGAACTTTCCCCGGAAGGATTATCAAAGAAGTCATGTCACAGCAGACCGAACCCG
>JBPCPQ010000165.1:0-1896 GCA_050999015.1 Pyrinomonadaceae bacterium
CCCTGATCGCCTTCGCCGAGTTGGGCTTGTCCGCCTTGTAGGGCGCGCTCGTCGGGGCTGTAGCCGACGCGGCCGTTTTTTGGCAGCACGCGCTCGACTTCGCCGTGCGGGCGGGGAATCACATGCACGCTGATTAACTCGCCGACACGCCGCGCCGCCGCGGCCCCGGCGTCGGTCGCCGCCTTCACTGCGCCGACATCGCCGCGCACAAAGATCGTGACGTAGCCGGCGCCGATATACTCTTTTCCTAAAAGCTGTACGTTGGCCGCTTTGACCATCGCGTCGGCGGCTTCGACCGCGCCGACGAATCCTTTAGTCTCGACCATTCCGAGTGCTTCGAGAGGCATTGGTAGAATCCTCGCTTTGCTAATTGTAAAAGTTAAAAAACGGTTCCGGTCAGGTTCCAGATGCCCAACCGTAGCACCGCCCGCCACAAAGTTCAAGACGGGGTACATCCTTCTGTGTTTATGATGTTTGACACGCTCGCGCATGCCACATTATAGTGGCGGAAAGGCACGGGGGCATGAGTGCTCCGCACTTCTGCGAAGGCGTGTTGGGCGCGCGCAGGCACCCGATTTAGAATCACTCTTAAACGGTGTCTCAAAGATCACCGGAGTCTTCGGATAAAGACGCTTTAAGTGAACGCCAAAAGCCCTGACCAAACGCCCGACGCGGGGACGCAGGCCGGAGGGGCGACAAATTCTCTCGGCGCGCAGTTGCGCCGCGTGCGAGAAGAGCGCGGCATTTCCTTACGCGAAATTTCCGACTACACGCGCATCTCGATGCGCCACCTCGAAGCCATCGAATCCGACAACTACAAGAACCTGCCCGGCGGCCTCTTCAACCGCAGTTTCATCAAGGCCTACGCCAAGCACGTCAACTTCGACGAGAACACCGCGCTCGAAGCCTACGCCCGCACGGCGCGCGAGTACGGCGCGGCCTCAGATGAGGCACTGACTTCGCCCACACGTTCGCGCATCTATATGGACGGCGACACGTCACGCTCGCCGTGGCTCAACATCATTTTAAGTGGACTGATGCTCGGCATCATCGTCCTCGGCGGCTATGCCGCGCTTCATTGGTACAAGCGGACAGACGCTCCGGGCAACGACGCGGGCGCTTCATCTTCCGCGCCCGCGACGAATCCTAATTCCGCGCCCGTGCAGGCCCCGCCGCAGGTAGCGCCGTCTCAGGTTGTTCCGTCAGGTTTTAACATCCAAGTGAAAGCGAAGGGCGAAGACGTGTGGATGAAGCCTTTCGTTGATGACGCGGCACAACCCGACTTCACGCTGAAGGCCGATCAGACGAGGGAGTTCACGCCCCAACAGCGCCTGCTCCTTCGATACTCACCGAGCAAAACGAACGCGCTGGAAGTTAGTGTCAACGGCCAGGCGGCGAAAACCCCGACATTGAGTCCGAAGGGCGGGTTTGTCGAGTGGGCGATTACGAAGGATGGCTACCGGCAGTTTATGCCGTGAGTCAAGATTCAGAAGTGCTCTACCCCGGGAGTCCAACGTCGAAAGTCAGCACGGATCGAGACGTTGGACTCCGGCCTTTTATACCTTCAAACTTTTTGAATTATCGGAGTTGAATCATGCTGACACCAGATTTCGTTGACGGCTTAACATTCGACGATGTTCTCTTAATCCCGGCGCGCTCCGACGTGCTCCCCGCCGAGACCGACACCTCGACGCAGTTCACGCGCGGCATCTCTTTGCGCATTCCCTTATGTTCCGCCGCGATGGACACGGTGACTGAGGCCGCGCTCGCCATCGCCATCGCGCAGCAGGGCGGCATCGGCGTGATTCATAAAAATCTTTCGGTCGAGCGGCAGTCCGAAGAGGTTGACAAGGTGAAGCGCTCCGAGTCGGGGATGATCGTTGACCCGGTGACGAT
>JBPCPQ010000459.1:0-3395 GCA_050999015.1 Pyrinomonadaceae bacterium
ACGCTCGACCTCGCGGTAATCCCGGCGGTGCGCCGCCTTTCGCACTTGCCCGTCATTGTTGACCCCTCGCACGGCACCGGCAAAAACTACATGGTCACTCCGCTCGCCCGCGCCGGCGTCGCCGTCGGTGCCGACGGCCTCATCATCGAGGTACACGACCAGCCGGAGCGCGCCCTCTGTGACGGCGCACAGGCCTTGACCATTGAGCAATACGATCAACTGGTCAACGAAGTGCGGGCGATTCACGAAGTCATCACGCCCGCCGCCGTTGGTTAAATTGAAGGTTGAAAGAATTGGCGGAAGCCCGCGCGTGAGCAAGCGGGCTTCCGTCTCTTCTTTTCAGAAGGAGACTTACGCTCGTGTCTGCCGAAGTCGTTACTAGCCGGCATAATTCTCTCGTCAAACACGCACGCGCCGTGCGCGACGGCAAAGCATCGGAGTTAATTTTCGTCGAGGGCGTGCGACTGTGCGAGGAGGCTTCGCGGAGCATCGTTATCGAAGATGTGCTTTACACCAAGGAACTGACAAAGGACGCTCGCGGCGCAACGCTTCTTGAAGCGTTGCGACTCAACGCACGCCGCGTCGTCGCCGTCACCGAGGAAGTGTTGGCCGCCGTTTCGGACACGAAAACGCCGCAGGGCATCGTTGCTCTCGCCCGACGATCCCGAACTGACTACGACGCATTTCAGCGGAAACTTGAGAACAAAGGCGGGACGCCTCTCATCGTGGTGGCGCACCGCGTCAACAATCCCTCGAACGCCGGGGCGATGCTTCGCGTTGCTGAAGCGGCGGGCGCGACCGGGTTCGTCACGACCGTAGGCTCAACGGACGTTTTCTCGCCGAAGGCACTGCGCGGCGCGATGGGTTCGAGCTTTCGCCTGCCGGTCTGGACGGGCGCGACTTTCAGCGAGGTCATTGAATGGTGCAACCATAACGGAATCCTCACCGCCAGCACGGACGTGCGTGCGACAACGCTTCACACTGATCTTGATTGGAGTGTGTCGCGCGCGATTATCCTCGGCGCGGAAGCCGGAGGACTTGACGAAGCCGAGTCTGCAGCGGCGAGCGAGCAGATCAAAATTCCGATGCGCGCGCCGGTCGAGAGCCTCAATGTCGCTACGGCCCTCGCCGTCGTCCTTTACGAAGCCACCCGCCAGCGCGACACACAAACAAAGGGGGACGGGAGACAGGGGTTGGGGGTCGGGTAAAGGTGAAGTTCCCCTGCTTTCCCCGTTTTCCAGTTTCCAGTTTCCTTTTTTACCCCGGCCCCTGTCCCCCGACCCCCCTTCTTCCGGTTTGTTTGATTCTCGTGTGTTTCGATTTAGAATGCGTCAGGTGAAATTCTTTTCCCTTTAACTCTCTCCGTTGGCACCTAAGTAGCGATTTGTTCGTATAGCAACTTATGAATAAAAGCCCTGAGAAGAAACATACGGAGGCGTTGGCCGAGCGCGCTCTGCGCCGGATGCTGGAAGGCATGGGTGCGGTTGTTGACCGCAAACTCGGTCGGGAGGTGACCGCCTCCGACAACTTTACGACGACGAAGCTGATCGAGCGGATGAAGCGCCTGATTAACGAACGGACGCGCGATGAGCGCGGCAAAGGGCGCGTCGCTCCGCACCTTCTAAAACTCAAGATCGAGTGGGGCACGCATTCCGAGTCGTCCCCCGAAGCGATTAAAGAATTGGAGCACGAGATTCTCGCCGCCGCGATTGACCACATCAACGACGCCCGCTTGCGCACCCTCGCGCCCGTCAAGATCGAAACTGTCGTTGACATCTTCACGACGGGCATTGTCGTTGATCCGACCTTCGGAGAATTTGAGGAAGAATTAAAACTTCAGGACGAAGCGCAGGGGCGGTCGGCGGCGGGCGGCTCGATGTCATCCCCAAAAAATGTCGAGGTGCAGAAGCCGGCGGATGTGCTGGTGACGGCGCGCGCCAATTTCGCGGGTGGCGGGCGCGACATCAATCTTTTTTTCAAACCGGGCGGGCGGCGGATGGGCGTCGGTCGGGCGGCGGGCAGCGATCTTTGCTTCGACCATCCGAGCGTCTCGAAGGTACACGCCGCCCTCGTGATGAATCGTGAGGGGACGCTAATGGTCGCCGACACCGGCTCGACCAACGGAACATTTATCAACGGACGCCGCATCGCTTACGGCGAGGCCAGACAAATCGAGGACGGCGACGTCGTCGGCTTCGGCGACGTAGAGGTTAGATTCAAAAAAGCCGTGACAGGTGATGAGTGACAGGTGATAAGAAAGAGTTTTTGTCTTATCACCCATCACTTATCACCTATCACTTACTCATCATGCTGCTGCAAGCTATTCCTGAAAAACAGCCCGCGCTGCTGACGCTCGTTTACGTCGGCGGTTTTCTGCTCGTGGCTCTACTGCTCGGCGTGTCTCTGTTGCGCCGCGCGCGCCACAGACGATCCGGTTTCGCCGGGGTCGCACTGGACGACTTGCCGGAAGAAGTGCGGCGGCGTCTCGGCGTCACCTCGACCAACCGGGGGCTAAAGGCTCTGCGCTGGGTTTTCGTGCTGCTGGCGCTGACGGTCTTCGGGTTCCACGTCTACTGGGCACGTTACGCCGAAGAGCGCAACGAGCGATTTCAGGAATTGAGTTACAAGGATTTGCGCAACCGTCGTCTCTCCGAATCAACTTTGCGCGGGTGGATTCTCGACCGTTCGGGGAGTTTGGATCAGGCGCTCGCGCTCTACCGCCGCAGCCCTTCAGGGCAGATCGTCCGCGACTACCCGCTCGACCGGGAGATGGCGCAACTGTTCGGCTCGGATCGTGGCGACGCCGGACTTGAACGCGCCTTCTTCGGCATCAACAGCGGTGCCGCGCCCGAAGCGCTCGACGTTGCTCTCGAGCGCGACATCAAACAACCTGCCTCGCTAGATGTTCGCTTGACGATTGATCGTGAGTTGCAGAAGGCGGCGGCGGAGCAATTGAAGGGTCGGCACGGCGCGGTCGTGATTCTCAATCCGCAAACCGGCGAGATACTCGCCATGTACAGCGAGCCTTCGTACACGCTCAAAGAAGTGCAGGACGAAGCGACGTGGATCAGGCTCGAAGCCAACAAGCGCGAGAATCCGCTCGTCAACCGCGCGCTCGGCGCGTATTACATTCCCGGCTCGACCTTCAAGACCGTGACTATGATTGCCGGATACATCCACGGACTTCAGTCGGAAGATTTTTTGTGTAGTGGCGTCGGCTATATCACTGAGCGCGGCGCGAAGCCGATTCTCGATGACGGAGGCGCAAACGAAGTTCACGGGCGCATCGGGATGGACAAGGCTTACGAAGTTTCGTGCAACCAATACTTCGCGCAACTCGCTGTGAAGCTTGGCCCCGAAAGAATGGGGGATGCCGCGAAGCAACTCGGCATCGG
>JBPCPQ010000388.1:0-2474 GCA_050999015.1 Pyrinomonadaceae bacterium
ATTGAATGATGAATAAATCGAAAATTCGTGAAGTGCGGGCTTACGTCATTGAGCCGGGCGAAGCCGGGGCCGACTATCACAATCAAGATCGCGGCCACTGGATTATTGACACGCCGATTGCCAACCCGATGTCGGTCTACGAAGAATACAAAGCCTCGCGCGTGAGTTGGGGCATCAACGCGCTCGGCACGGTGGTGGTCGAAGTCGAACTCGAAGACGGCACGACGGGAGTCGGCGCGAGCGTCGGCGGCGAACCGGCGTGCTACATCATCGAAAAGCATCTGAGTCGCTTCGTCGAGGGACAAGACCCGCGCGATGTCGAATTGATGTGGGATCAGATGTGGCGCGCGACGATGCCTTACGGGCGCAAAGGTCTGCCCATCCACGCCATTAGTGCGATTGATCTGGCGATTTGGGATTGTCTCGGAAAACTGCGCGGCGAGCCGGTCTATGCGTTGCTCGGCGGGAAGACGAAGAAGCGTCTGCCGGTTTACGCGACGACGGCACGTCCCGACCTTGCGAAAGAAATGGGCTTTCAGGGCGCGAAGATGCCGTGCCGCTTTGGGCCGGCGGACGGAATTGATGGCTTGCGTCGAAATGTCGAACACGTCGCCGGGATGCGCGAGAAGGTCGGGACAGACTTTCCGCTGATGCTCGATTGCTACATGGCTTTGACTGTGCGCTATGCCATCGCTCTGGCGAAGGAGTTGGAGCCGTATAAGCTCAGGTGGATTGAGGAGTGCCTGCCGCCGGACGATTATGACGGCTACGCGACGCTGAAAGAGACGATCACTTCATGCCTCGTCACGACGGGCGAACACGAATACACGCGCTACGGCTTCCGCGAGTTGATCCGGCGCAAGTGTGCAGACATTCTGCAACCGGACATCAACTGGGTCGGCGGCCTCACGGAAGCGCGCCGCATCGTTGCGATGGCTTCGGCCTACGACATTCCGGTGATTCCGCACGGCTCAAGCGTCTTCTCGTATCACATGCAATATGCCTTCACGAATTGTCCCATCGCCGAGTTTCTCATCATGAGTCCGGGAGCGGACAAAATCGTGCCGCTCTTCGGCGACCTCTTTGTGAACGAGCCGGTGCCGAAAGACGGCTACCTTGATCTGACGGACGCGCCCGGCTGGGGCGTCGAGTTGAACAAAAACGTGCTGAAGTTGCGGCGGCCTTACGAAACGAGAGGATAAGAGAAATGCTGTTGAAGGATAAAGTAGCAATCGTCACCGGCGCGGCGCGGGGCATCGGCTTGGCAACCGCCGAACGACTCGCGCGCGAAGGCGCGGCGGTCGTGTTGGCCGACTATGACGCGGAAGAAGTTGAACGCGCCGCCGCGTCGCTTGAGGCAAAAGGATTGCGTGTGGCAGCACAGCGATGCGACGTTTCGCGGCGCGAGGATGTGACAGAGATGGCACGCGCCGCCGAAGAGCGATACGACAAAGTTGACATCCTCGTGAACAACGCCGGGATCGCCGGACGCGCTGCGCCGCTCGAAGAAATCACGGATGAAGACTGGAACGTGATGATGGACGTTGACCTAAAGAGCGTCTTCCTGTGTTGCCAGGCGGTGATGCCGGGGATGAAGCGGCGCGGCTACGGACGCATCGTCAACGTCGCATCCATCGCCGGCAAAGAAGGCAACCCGAATATGATTCCTTACTCGACGGCGAAGGCCGGAGTTATCGGATTGACGAAGGCGCTGGCGAAAGAGGTTGCGAGCTTGGGAATTTACGTTAACGCCATCGCGCCGGCAGTGATCGAGACGCCGATTCTTCAACAACTCACGCCCGCGCAGGTTGAGTACATGGTGCAGCGCATTCCGCTCGGACGAACAGGGAAGCCGGAAGAAGTCGCGGCATTGATCTGCTGGCTGGCCTCCGACGAAGCGAGTTTTACCACCGGACAGTGCGTAGACATCAGCGGCGGGCGGGCGACGTATTAATTAAAGTCTGGAGTCTGGAGTCTGAAGTCTGGAGTCTCAGAGCCATTAGGTTCTGTATTGAGCCGCTGGAGGTTTCGGACATTGCGCTTCCGCTTCTGTCATATCAGGGGCGGCAACGACGCCGGACTTATCAACATCGTGTCATTTGATTTTGACTCCAGACTCCAGACCTCAGACTCCAGACTTTTACCTGATAAGGAGCACATACAACGAATGATTTACGATGTCCGCGTGTTGAAGATGGGGCAGTGTGAGGTGGCGGGGCCGGAAGTTTACTGGATGTCGCATTGGGACACGTGGGAGACGCTCTACTTTTACATGGTCGTGATTCGCAGCGAAAGCTTGACGGCGATTATTAACGCGGGGCCGCCCGCCGATCTGACCTCACTGAATGAAAGATGGAGTGGCGCTTTCGGCGAGCGCGGCACGTTGAAGCGCGACGAAAGCGAACGCCCCCTGCCTGCGCTCGAATCGCTCGGCATCGCGCCCGGCGACGTGACGCACGTTTTGCTGACGCCGC
>JBPCPQ010000423.1:0-3408 GCA_050999015.1 Pyrinomonadaceae bacterium
ACGGTCAACTATCTCACCGAGCAGTTCAAGCGTCTCGGCTTGAAACCCGGCAACCCCGACGGAACTTACGTGCAAAAGGTTCCGATGGCGGGCTTCACGGCGGAACCGCGCGCTTCGTTCAACGTCAACGGCAAAGCCATTGACCTCAAATCCACGGATGATTACGTCGCCGTCTCCCGGCGCGTCGAGCCGGAAATCAAAGTCGAAAATTCAGACGTCGTCTTCGTCGGTTACGGTGTGGTCGCGCCGGAATACAATTGGGACGATTACAAAGGCGTTGACGTGCGCGGTAAGACGATTGTGATGCTGATTAACGACCCCGCGATTGCAGACCCGAATGATGCGTCTCGGCTTGACGAGGCGATGTTCAAAGGGAAAGCAATGACTTATTACGGGCGATGGACGTACAAGTATGAAATCGCTTCGGAGAAGGGCGCGGCGGTGGCGATTATCATTCATGAGGAGGGCCCGGCAGGCTATCCGTATGAAGTCGTCAGCGGGAGTTGGGGGCGCGAGAATGTTGATATTAAAGCGCCCGACAAAAACGCGGGGCGCGTCGCCGTCGAATCGTGGATCAATCTCAACCGCGCGAAAGAATTGTTTGCCGCGAGCAATCAGGATTTTGAGGCGCTAAAGAAAGCGGCGCAGAGCCGAGACTTCAAGCCTGTGTCACTTTCCGCGAAAGCGAATTTCGTCGTCAAAAACAATTTACGTGAAATCGAATCGAATAACGTCGTCGCCAAAATCGAAGGCTCCGACCCGAAGTTGAAAGATGAATACATAATTTACACCGCGCATTGGGATCACTTAGGGCGTGACGACAAGCGGGCGGGCGATCAGATTTTCAACGGCGCGATTGACAACGCTTCCGGCGTCGCCGCGCTTCTGGAAATCGCCGAGGCGTTCACTAAACTTCCGGCTCCGCCCAAGCGCTCGATTCTTTTTCTCGCCGTCACCGCCGAAGAGAAAGGACTTTTGGGGGCGAAGTATTACGCGACGCATCCGCTGTATCCGCTCAACCGGACGCTGGCGAACATCAACATGGACGGCGTTAATCAATGGGGTCGCACGAAAGACATCGTTCTCGTCGGCGAAGGCAATTCCACGCTCGACGATTTACTGCGCGAGGCGGCACAACAACAAAGCCGAACAGTGAAACCCGACCCCGAACCTGAAAAGGGATTCTTCTATCGCTCGGATCATTTCGAGTTTGCGAAGGAAGGAGTGCCGGCGCTCTACGCTGACACCGGCACCGAGTACATCGGCAAGTCCGAGACCTACAGTAAAGAGAAGCGCGACGCCTACACCACGAACGACTACCACAAGGTGACGGACGAGGTGAAATCCGACTGGGATTTGGCCGGCGCAATTGAGGACGCGCAGCTCCTCATCCTTGTCGGCTACCGCGTCGCGCAGGGCGACACCTACCCGGAATGGAAACCGGGAACGGAGTTTAAAGCAAAGCGTGACGAAATGATGAAAGCCGCCGGCAAATCATGACTGTTGGTTGTGAGTCTTTTGAAATCTCTGAAACGTCTGGAGTGAAAAGAATCTTGCGGCTCTTAATGCTCACATTTTTATGCGCGGCATTTTCCGGCGCGGCCTTAGCTCAGCAACCTGCCACCACTCCGCCCACTCGCCAAGAGGAAGCGCCGGCCCCGCGCAAATCAAACTCCCGTCCCGCTAGTATGCCGACTTCTTCAATCGAACCTTTCGACGGCGCGATTGTCGCCATGATGGCCGCGCAGTGCGTGAAGTTGGAAACGGCATTGGGCGACATCGAGATGGAGATGCTGGCGGAGGCCGCGCCGGAAACCGTCCGCAATTTTCTCAACCTCGTGGCGATTGGGGCTTTCGACACCACGACGTTCAGCCGTGTGGTGAAGGGCTTTGTCATTCAGGGCGGCAACCTCTCAACGCGCGCCACGCTCACACCTCAACTGGCAGTTCGCATGAGACGCACAATTTTTGACGAGCCTAATTATATCAAGCACGTCCCCGGCGTCGTTTCGATGGCGCGGCCTGCGCAAGATAATAGCGCGACGACAAACTTCTTCATCCTCGCCGGCGAGGCAACGCATCTTGACGGAAAGTTCGCCGCTTTCGGGCGCGTGCTGCGAGGCATGGAAGTTGTTGAAGCAATTAACCTTGCCCCCGTCGAGGGGGAAAAACCTGACAAGCCCGTGCTGTTGAAGAAAGCCACAGTTGCGCCCTGCGCGCCTACCCCCGAAAGAAAGTCCAATCCATAAGCTGTACGATTTTGATTCGCGTGCCGGGTTAATACTGGCAGCGATGGCTGACGAGTGTCGGCACTATCACCCCCTCACGGGGGTTTTTGACATTCTGTAAGCTCGACTAACTGCCGCACCGGGGTCTCGACTCATAAATCTAATTGATTGCTTGGATAAATTTTCACCCTGTTGATAAAAATTGTTTTGACTTATCTCCCCTAAGGCTTTATCATTCGCGCGATCTTTTCTATCAGAAGTTTGATAAGCCCCTTGCCCATAGCACTTCTCTTGGTCATTTCTAACAATTCGTAAGCCCCGGCCTCGCTTCCTCGATGCAGAGGAATGAGAACGTGTCGAGCTAAACACTCTGAAGCGTTTAGTCTTCGATCATCACCAGTCGTGCGGTTATTCCAATTTCTTCAAGGAGTAAACAGGTGAAAAATGCTCAGCTATCTCGCGCCGGCTCTATCCTTCTCACTTCAACTTTGGCTCTCGGCATTCTCGTCGGAGACGCCGAAACCTGCTCGGTACTCAATAGGTTCTTCATTTCAGTCGAGGCGAAGAACGCGAATCAAGCGTCGGCTCAAGGTGAGCGAAAGAAAAGCAAGGTCTCTCACGACCTTCAGCGCGTGCTGCAAACAGACGCCCCAAGCGGTGAGTTGATTGACGTTATCCTTCAGATAAAGAGCGGGAATGCGGCCACGGACGTTCTCAATCTTAACGGCGTTCAAGTTAAGAGAGATTTTCCCAACTTATTTGCAAAAGCACTAAGAGTGCCAGCCGGTCTGGTTGAAAAGTTAGCCGCACACTCGGAAGTCACGCACATCTCGCTGAACAAAACAGTCAAAGCATTCGGCGACGTGACGGCCACGACGGGCGTTGACGCCGCGTGGCAGGCGGTCTCCGACAGCACCGGCACGTCACTCAACGGCGCGGGCTTACGAATCGCGGTTGTTGATTCCGGCGTGGACACGAATCACCATTCTTTCCGGGGGCAGGCCGGCGGCGGGCGCGTTGTCGTGAGCCGCGACTTCACTGGCGAGGAGCGCACCGACGACCCATTCGGTCACGGCACACACGTCGCCTCGACGGCCGTCGGCAGCAAGTTAATCTTTAACGGTGCATACGGCGGCATCGCGCCGGAGGCCGATATCGTTAACCTCCGGGTGCTCGGCGC
>JBPCPQ010000287.1:0-3905 GCA_050999015.1 Pyrinomonadaceae bacterium
CTTCGGCGCTCACGTTGACCAGCATGATGACGAACAGAAACAACACCATCACGCCGCCGACGTAGACGAGAATCTGCACGCCCGCGATGAACTCCGCGCCGAGCAGGATAAACAATGCCGCCACCGACACCAGCGCCGAAATCAGAAACAGCGCCGAATGCACCGCGTTTCGCGCCATCACGGTCAAAAGCCCCGCGATTAGCGCCGCCAGCGCGAACACCCAGAAGAAGACTGATTCCCAACCGGACAGAACCATAAAATTTTAGATTTGCGATTGCCGATTTGCGATTTGAAATCTTCGATAGACGATTCTTGGCTTTACGCTTTCAATCGCAAATCGCAAATCATTAGGATTCGTACTTCACCGTCTCGCGCCCTTGTTCGAGCATCTCGCGGTTCCAGACGAAGCCGGCGCGCGAGTAGGTTGCGAGTTCAAAGTCCTGCGTCAGTTCGAGGCACGCGGTCGGGCACGCTTCCTGACAGAGCGCGCAGAACATACAGCGCGAGGTGTCGAAGATAAACTCGTCGAGCACCTTCTTCTTGCGCGCCTTGCCCGCTGTGATAACTTCGATATCCATCGCAATCACGTCAATGCAATCTTCGGGACAGGCGAGCGCGCAGAGGTTGCAGGCGATACAAAGTGTGTCGTGCGTTTCTGGGTCCATGTTGAGGCGCGGCGCTCCGTGAAAGCGCGGCGCGACGTCGGGGCGCACCTTCGGATACTGCTCGGTGTAGATGCCTTTGCCGCCGACGGCGTCTTTGTCCGTCAGCGCGCCGATGTTGAACTTCAGCGTCAGTTTCAAGCCGCTCAAGAGGTCGACGAGAAAGAAGCGTTTAAGTTTTTCTCTCCACGTCGGCTGCGTAATACTTACTGCGGGCATAATGTTGGTTTTCGATTTGCGATTTAAGATTTGCGATTGCGACTTACGTCTGGCTTTAACCAAATAGCAAATCGGCAATCGGCAATCGCAAATTTTCTTTACACTTCGCTTGTCGCCGGTGTTGCGGCGGCTCGCACTGCCGGCGTGCCTTTCGGCGAATCAATGAGACGAATCTGCCGTCGCTGGCTTTTCAGATTGAAATCGCGCGAGCGCCAATTGAGCAGCGAGAGCATCGCCGCCGCGACGAGCAGGCCGCCGAAGCCGAAAGCGATCATCACGGCTTTTCCAATCGCGGTCAGGTTGAGGCCGCCCGTCAAAGTCTCAATCGTGTTGACGCCGCCCCACGCTTCAAGCGCCTGCACGGTGAAGACGGCGAGTGCCGACCAGACGATGTTAATCAGTGCCGCCGGAATCATCCATTTCCAACCCAAGTCCATCAATTGATCGTAGCGGTAGCGCGGGAACGTCCAACGCAGCCAGAAGTAGATGTATAAAAGCACCGCCATCTTGGTGGTGAACACGATGAGACTGATGATGACGAAGAGATTATTGTAGCCGCCCGTCAGTTGCAACACGCCTGGAAAATACCAGCCGCCGAGATACAGGGTCGTAGCGATTGCCGAGACGACAATCATCGCGGCGTACTCCGCCATGAAGAAGAGCGACCAGCGCATCCCGGAGTACTCGGTGTGGAAACCGGCGACGAGTTCTGATTCAGCTTCCGGCAGATCGAAAGGCGCGCGGTTATTCTCCGCGATGCCACTGATAAGGAAGACGACGAAGCCGAGCGGTTGATAAAGGATGAACCACATCGTGTCCGACGCTTGCGCCGCGACGATGCCCGACAGACTGAGTGTGCGCGCAAACATCAACGCGCCAACGAGCGACAAGCCCATTGCCACTTCATAAGAAACCATCTGCGCCGAGGAGCGCAGGCCGCCGAGGAGCGCATACTTCGAGTTCGACGACCAGCCCGCGAGAATCAGTGCAAGCACGCCGACCGACGAGACCGAGAGCACGAACAGCAGGCCAATGTTGATGTCGGTAATCACGCCCCAGTCTGGCGCGAACGGAATCACCGCGAAGACGATGAAGGCGGCGGCGACCGAGATGTACGGTGCGAACCTGAAGATGTACGTGTCGGCTTTGTCCGGCTGGATGTCTTCTTTCGTAAGCAGCTTGATCGCGTCGGCAATCGGCTGCAAAAGTCCCCACGGCCCGACGCGCATCGGCCCCAGACGCGCCTGCATAAACGCCGAGACTTTGCGCTCAAGATACGTCGCGTACAGCGCCCATACCGCGACCGCCGTCACGACCGCGCCGATTTGAAGGAACGGCCACACGACGTAATTAACCGTCTCGCGGCTGAAGAAATTCAGCAGCAAGCCGTCAACAAGGTTCAGCGGTGCAAACAGAAGAAGCGTTTTCATGGATTTCAGAATCAAAGCGCGCTCGGTGCTTATTTGTTTACCTTCTCCCTCTCCCACTGTCCGGCACTTCGATCTCGCAGACGCAGTTGTGAGCGACCTTCAAATCAATTAACTCGTAATCGTCTTCAAGGGTGCCGCTGCGGTCAACGACGAGGTACGAATACCATTCGCCGAGCGCAAACGGCGGCGTGTGCCACGTGCCGAGGTGATAAGCGTAAGGCAACTGGCCTTCGACGTGAAACGCAACAATCTCTTCAACGTCCGGCGCGCTTTTATCGTTCGGCGGCGCGACGCAGATGATCGCCTGCGCCGAAGCGAGCGGCGAGAAGACCTGCATCGTCCGCTTGTGTCGCGCCATGAACTCGAAGCTGAACGCGCGCCGCTCCGAAGTCGCGCCCGTCAAGCTTGGCACCCCGTTGCCTAAGTCAATCTCCACCGACCCACGACTATCAATCAGCACGCCGAACGGCGCGAACGCTTCGCGCGTCATCTTTCGTACCGGCAAATGAACAACTTTCATAGAGGTCAGAGGTTAGAGGTTAGAGGTCAGTGTTGGCTAGAGTTCCACTGCCCTCTAACCTCTAACCTCTAACCTCTTAACGGTCTATTTCTCCGAGCACGATGTCGAGCGTGCCGATGATCGCGACGACGTCGGCGACGAGGTGGCCGACGCACATCTGGCGGAGCGCCTGCAAGTTTATCAGGCACGGCGGGCGCACGCGCATCCGCGCCGGGCGGCTCGACCCGTCGGAGACGAGGTAGCAGCCGATCTCGCCTTTCGGTCCCTCAATCGAGTGATAGTAATCGCCGACGGGCGGCTTGATAATCTTCGGCACTTTGGCGTTCACGGGGCCGCCCGGCATTTTCTCTAAAGCCTGCTGGACGATGCGGCGCGACTGACGCATTTCTTCGAGGCGGACGAGGTAGCGGTCATAAGTGTCGCCGTTCTCACCGACCGGAACATCGAAATCAATGTCGGCGTAAGCGGCGTAAGGCCGGCTCTTACGGATGTCCCACGCGACGCCCGAACCGCGCAGTGCCGGCCCCGACAAGCCGATGGCAATCGCGTCCTCGCCTGAGATGATGCCGATGCCGACCGTGCGCCCGAGCCAGATGCGGTTTTCGGAAAGAAGCGTTTCGTATTCGTCGAGCCGCATCGGAAAATTATTAACGAAGCGCGTCACATCTTCAGCGAACCCCTCGTAGGTGTCGTTCGGCATCCCGCCGATGCGCCACGCATGACACGTCAGACGCGCGCCAAACTGCCGCTCAAAAATCTTCAAAATCTCTTCGCGCTCGCGGAGCGCCCACAACAAAACCGTGAACGAACCGATGTCCAGTCCGTGCGTCGCCAGCCATAAAAGATGTGACGAGATGCGGTTGAGTTCCGTCAGGACGGTGCGAATGTAGTGCGCGCGAGGCGGCACGTCGAGTCCCATCATTTGCTCGACGGTCTCGACCCACAGTAAACCGTTCGACACCGCCGCGATGTAATCGAGCCGATCCCAGTAGGGCGCGATCATCGGGTAGAGGCGGTTCTCCGCGATCTTCTCCATCCCGCGATGCAGGAAGCCGATGTCGCAGTCGAGGTCAA
>JBPCPQ010000111.1:0-3917 GCA_050999015.1 Pyrinomonadaceae bacterium
TCGTCCGGGTGGAGCGCGGCAGAGAGTTGAATATAGTCGGCGCCGAGTTCGTGCGCGAACCGGAGCCAATCTTCGATGGCGCGGTCGGGGTCGGGGTCGCGCACTTCGCGTGGCGTCAGTTCCTGAAGCGCGGCGGTCAGCACGCCGACTTTCATAAATTGCGGCTCGAACGATTTGGTTGACATAGCTTCGGCCTTCCTTCTGAGTGTTGTTGGATTGGCTCGCCGAAAGATTTTTCCGAAAGGTCGGAAAGATGATCGAGACGACTTTCGGTTTTAGCTGAATGAACAGCGGTGAACTTATACCGCGCGGCAAACTCTCGTCAAGGTGTCATGCTGTAGAAGCGCGGCAGGTTTCGTGGAGCACAGGCATAAGGGCTTTAATGTGGGTTACAGACGGCAATAGTAGGCATTACATTTGAGATGCCCGCGCTGCTTTTGCCCCGCAGGGGCAGTGAAGAAGGTAGCCAGTGGCAAGCGGCGAGCGACAGCGAGCCGCGCTGCCACTGGATTCGCCGCCCACAGGTTGCGCGCCCTGAAGGGGCGCGGGGAAAGTAGAGCAGAAGGCGGAAGGCAGAAGGCGAAAAGCAGAAGCAAGATTCATAACGCATTTCCTTCATCCTTCATCTTTCTCTTGCGCCCCTTCAGGGCGCGGACGTTAATTCTTACATGATCCAGTGGCGGCGCGCGTTCGCTGATCGCTCCCGCGCTTGCCACTGGCCTTCTTTCCGTCCCTTCGGGACGATTTGCGTAGCTTCAGTTAGTGATTGACAGAAGCTCTCCGCGCGTATCATCATCGCGTCGCTTCCGCGTTTCATCTTTCAAGTCTGCAATCTACAAACCGTTATTCCGAAGAAAGAGAGGACAAAATTTATGTCTACTGTAAATAGACGCGATGCGCTCAAGGCGGGCGCTGCCGCGACCGTCGGCGCGATTTCGCTAGCGCGCGTGAATCAGGTGGCGGGCAATATTGTGGAGAAGGTTGTGAAGAAAGGCCGCATCAAACAATCGGCTTGCTTCTGGTGTTACGAGGGGAAGAAAATCTCGCTCGACGAGTTGTGCAAATCGGCCGCCGACTTCGGGATGGCCGCGATTGATCTGCTCAACGCCGCGCAGTGGGAGACGGCGCGCAAGCACGGCCTGACGTGTTCGGTCGGCTACGCGGAAGCCGGCAACATCGCCGACGGCCTGAACAACAAGGCCCATCACGAAAAGATTATCAAGGGCTTCGAGAAGAACATCCCGCTCGCGGCGAAGGCGGGCGTACCGAACGTGATCGTCTTCTTCGGCAACCGGCGCGGCATGAGCGACGCCGAAGGGATTGAGAACAGCGTCGCTTGTCTCAACCGCGCGAAGAAGATTGCCGAAGACAACAACGTGAACATCGTCATCGAGTTACTTAACAGCAAGGTGGATCATAAGGACTACATCGGCGACCGCACCTCCTACGGCGTCGAGGTTGTAAAGGCCGTCGGGTCACCGCGCGTCAAGCTTCTATATGACATCTACCACATGCAGATTATGGAAGGCGATGTAATCCGCACGATCAAGAACAATCACCAGTACATCGGCCACTACCACACCGGCGGCAACCCCGGTCGCAACGAGATTGACGTGACGCAGGAACTCTATTACCCGGCGATCACGAAGGCGATTATTGACACCGGCTTCAACGGCTTCATGGCTCACGAGTTCATCCCGAAACGCGACCCGCTCGCCTCGCTCCGCGAAGCCGTCGCGCTGTGCGACGTATAAAAGTTCAAAGTTCAAGGTTCAAAGTTCAAAGAAAGCTTAAGGTCCAAAGTCGTGCCGCCAACTTTGAACCTTAAACTTTGAACTTGGAACTACTTCAGTCGGAGTGACCAGCGGATGCCGCCGAGGACGTGCTGTTTGTACCAGTCTGCTTCGAGCACGTCTTCGCGGTGGCCGAGCGCGGTGTAGAAGACGCGCCCTTTGCCGTACATCCTCGTCCACGCTATCGGGTGATACTCAGGCTTATTGTAGTTCGGGTCTTTCTTATCGGGATTCTTGTCGAGCGACAGCAGCATGTGGACTTTCTTGCGGTCGTAATTCTTCAGCACGTAGATTTCATCAAACACCGTCTTGGGATTCGGCAAACCTTTCGTCGCCGGGTGCGCGGCATCCTCCACAATACAATCAACACTGACCTGCGGGCCGTGCGTTCTAAACTCGCCATTGATCATCTCGATGTACGCCGGGTAATTGTGAAATGTGTCAGTCGCGGCGTGGATACCGATGAAGGCGTGGCCGGCCTTAATCCAGTTGAGGAAAGCCTCGCGGTCGGGTAGCGGTAGATCGCCGGTCGTGCTGGCGAACACGACGCCGTCGTAACCGGCGAGCGCCGCCGCCGTCATCTTCGCCGCCAACTCCTCGTCGGTGCGCGCGTAGTCGACGGTGAACGCTCCTCTGCTCGCGTCGCTCAAACCTTGCAGCACCTTCTCCGCCACCGGGATGGACTGGTGACGGAAACCTTTCGTGACGGTCACGACCAAGAGCTTTTTAGGTTTCGCCGCGTCAGCAATCGAAGTGAGAGTTAAAAACAAGCACGCCGCACATAGCATTCGCACGAGAGAACGAAACATAGTTTGCACCTCTGAAAGTGTTGGAGAATTTTGAAAGGGAGCAGTGCCGAACGAACAGGGCAGAGTATAGCATGAGCGAAAAGGCGGCTCTTGAAAATTTCAGAGAAGCTCCTTAGAAAGCAAGTCGGCGCGGCTGGGAGCGCAGGCGTCCCGCCTGCCATGAGCGCTCGCTAGAGCGCGAACAAAGGTTGCGCCAAAAGAACAGTTTGCCTCGGAAGGGAGGCGACTCTTCGCTGGATGGCGTGTGGGGGGGCGGGACGCCCGCGCGCCCAGCGTTAAAAGGCAGGCAAGGATGCCCGCCCCACTTAGAAACACTTCTTGAAGTCGCTGTCGTTCGCTTTGAAAACCAAATCAGCTTTTTGCCCGCTGTGCCGAAGGTGGACGATGTTGACCTGTTCATCGGAGAAATCGAGCAGGATGCGATTACGGAGCGTCGCGCCGATTAATCCTTCCGGCATCTTCGTTTCAAAATAGAGCCATGCCACATCACCCTTTGTTTCCATTCCAACCCACTCGAACTTCTTCGCCGCGCCGTCGCGGTTTTGCAACTGAAATGAATCGGCGACGTAAGCGAAGATGACCTTTGCCGCATCTTCGGTCTTGCCAATGCGAATTGCTTTGCCG
Source organism: Pyrinomonadaceae bacterium (assembly GCA_050999015.1). Lineage (GTDB taxonomy): Bacteria > Acidobacteriota > Blastocatellia > Pyrinomonadales > Pyrinomonadaceae > JBPCPQ01. The sequence goes on from JBPCPQ010000111.1 coordinate 3,227, forward strand.
TGACGGCGGGTCAGAACAGTTTCCATGTCGTCGCCGAACACACGCAACGCAACCTCGACGGTTTCGCGCTCGTCGTTGTATTCGATTTGCGCGAAGCTCGTGTAGAACTTGTGCGCGGCAGTTGCGGGCGGCGAGAGGGAAATCGCCGCCACGAAAAACGCTACGCTTAAAACAAAGGTTGTGACTCTCATGGATTACTCGGCGTTGTCGGAGTTTGCTTGCGCTCCAGTTGCTGCATCGGATTCGGCGTCGTCTGCTGTCTGAAGAGTTGGAAGCGTGACCGGACGGGGCGGCGCGGGAACGAGTTGTTCGACATATCAACGTCGGCGGTTTCGAGATGCGGGTCGAGCGAGATGGACGCGATTTCTTTCTTCGTCGCAATCATCTTCGCGGCCTCCGAATTGTTGTAGCGCCAGATTTCCGCCGGGATACGCATCTCTTCTTTCGTGCCGTCCGCATACACGATCTCAAAAATCACCGGCATCACCAATCCGCCGATGTTCTTCAAGTTCACAACGTAGAAATTCAGCCCGGAACTAAGAAGCTCTTTGTCGCGGTCGTTCAGCGTGGCGAGAAACTTCTGATATTCCGCGCGGTCGCGCTCGGTGACGACGAGTTCATCGTAGGTGTTATAGAAATCCTTCAACGTCGGGAATTGATCCACGCGCTTCGGGAGCGCGCGGTTGCGCTG
>JBPCPQ010000457.1:0-1636 GCA_050999015.1 Pyrinomonadaceae bacterium
GAACGGATAAACATGAAAGATCAGGAAAACCCAAACCCACCCGCCATGTTGGGGCAGATTCAACGAGAGTCCGAGATAATGGGATTTGAAATGGCGTCGGACTCCTTAACAGGCGCTCTGTTGCGAACGCTTGCTGCGTCAAAGCCCGCTGGTCAGTTCCTTGAACTTGGCACTGGCACTGGCATCGCAACAGCATGGATTTTTGATGGTATGGATCAAGATTCTCGGCTCGTTACAGTTGATAATGATGACAAAGTCGTATCTATCGCCAAAAAGTATTTAGGATATGATCGAAGGCTCACCTTTTATTTGGAAGATGGTAGTCTTCTGCTTGAGAGGTTTACAGACCGGCAATTTGATTTGATTTTCGCGGATGCGTGGCCGGGCAAATACAGCCACCTTGAGCAGGCTCTTGAATTGCTCAAAGTAAGCGGCCTGTATGTGATAGATGATATGCTGCCGCAACCTAATTGGCCTGAAGGTCATGCTGCCAAAGTAGACCAACTTGTCCGACAGTTAGAGAATAGGAGTGACCTAAAGATCACAAAGATGAATTGGTCAACCGGGGTAATAATTGCGACAAAGATCAAAGACTTGAAAGGCGCGTCTCACGCTACGATTGAGATGCAACCTGAAAACGAAGCTGTAGGATAATGAGTTCTTGGCTTCATACTGAACTCTCTTCTCATGCCGTTTTGACCGCCCGGATATTTTTTTCATTTTCCGTCTCCGCTAAGCGGCGCAGTTCGTACAACTTCATTAACGCCTCGACGGGGGAGAGTGCGTTGGGGTCAGTGTCTAAAAGCGCCTGCACAATCTGCGACTCGCGGGCAAAAGCTGAACGGACATTAGCGCGCGTGTGTTGCGCACCTGTCATCGCGGATTCATCGGTCTCCGCCGCGCTCTTTTCCTCGTAGACACTCAGCAATTCCTGCGCGCGGCGGACGACGGGGCGCGGCAGCCCGGCGAGTCTCGCGGCGTACACGCCATAACTTTTTTCCGCGATGCCGGGAGTGACCTTGTAGAGAAACGCGAGATCGTTTCCCCGCTCTTCTATCTCGACGCGCAGATTCTTCAGGCGCGGCAGGACTCCGGCCAGTTCCGTCAGTTCATGGTAGTGCGTGGCGAAGATCGTCTTCGAGCGAAGCTTAGGATGGTTGTGTATGTACTCAAGCACGGCGCGCGCGACGGCGAGACCGTCGTAGGTTGAAGTGCCGCGCCCCAATTCGTCGAGCAGGATTAGAGAGCGCGGCGTCGCGTGGTGAAGGATGTGCGCCGTCTCGACCATCTCTGTCATGAAGGTTGACTCGCCGCTGCCGATGCGGTCGTAGAGTCCGATGTGCGTGAAGATGCGATCGCAGATGCCGACCACTGCTTCGGCGGCGGGAACGAACGAACCCGTCTGCGCCATCGGGACGATTAGCGCCGCCTGCCGCAGATACGTTGATTTGCCGGACATGTTCGGCCCCGTAATCAGCGCCACCTCCGGCGCGCTGTCTCCGCCCAACTCAACATCGTTTGCGACGAACGTGCCGTCATCAATCGTCCGCTCAATCGCCGGGTGCCGACCGGCGACGATGCGCCAGAGGTGGCGTTGATTACAGGGCCGAACATGTCCGGCAAGTCAACGTATCTG
>JBPCPQ010000312.1:0-2508 GCA_050999015.1 Pyrinomonadaceae bacterium
CTCGTATGGTCACCCTTCGGTTTCGGTCAGAGCCTTAGAACCTATGTCAGTAAATTCTCCGCCGTCGTTTAAAAGCGAAAAGTGACGCCCGCGCGCAGGCTGATGATGTTGATGAGGTCGCCGGAGACGGGATAGCCTTGACCTCCGCGGCGCGTGATCTCATCGCGGACTTCTACGCGCAGCCCGATGTTGTGATTCTCCGAAGGGTAATATTTGATTCCACCGCCGAGCCGCGTGATGGTCTCGGCGGGAATCTCGGTCGGATCGGTTGACACTCTTCCGACGCCCGCCATCAGGTAGGGGATCACGCGCTTGGTCGCGGTCATCGGGACGAAGTGAAACAACCCGGCGACCTGCACGTCGAGGTAATCATCGCGGCGGGAGATGCCCGGTTGTTTGACGAAGTAACCGTCGAGCGAACCTTCGACCGCGATCCTGTCCGTCAAGCCTCTCGTGTAGGCGACGGTGAAAACGGGCGCCGCCGCGACACTATCGTTCTCGCCCTGCAAGTTCCCGCCGCCGACCGTCACACTAAACTCATTTTTCTGCGTCTGCGCGTTCGCGCCGTAAGCGATGAACAGGCAGCAGCACATGGCGAATAAAAGTTTCTTCATAAAGCTTCTTTGCCTTTCGTTAAAGTAAGGCTCCGAAAAATTTGCCGCCGCTTAATTTGCAGGCATGGCGCGGATGGCGCGCATGCGTTTGACGATCTGGTGCGAGATGTCTTCGGCGGCGACGCGCCCGTTGATGGCGACGACTTTGCCTTTGGCGACAACGATGCTGGATTCGGGTTCGACGATGCTGAAAATATAGTTGAGCGCGGTCTTCTCAATTTTCAGCACAAGGTCGGCGCGGTCTCGGTTCTTCACGATTGAGAGTTGCCACTGGGTGAACTCCGGCAGCTTATCGAGCTTGTATTCGAGATAGTCGGAGTTGATGTGCCGGTTCGGGCTGATGTAAATAGTGCGCGCCGCACGCAGGATATCGGTCGGCGTGTCGCCGAGCGGCGTGCGCTTGTCTCGCGCCGTTCGCGTGCGCGATGTCGTGGCTGTGGCCGCGTCTGAATCCGAATAATTGCGATCTGCGTCGCGCGCGGTTTGCGCCCGCACGCCCGCGACGCAGACGATTGCTACGACGAAAAGCAGCGCGCCGGGGCGCAAGAAAGCGTTTGATATTTTTCGCATGAGCTATCTCCTTCGCTGACCTTTCAAACTACAGACACGGGGCGGCGGTCGCCCTTCACATCCATGTGTATGGCAACACCTGTGCCGCATCCCGTCGCGCGGTAAAAGCCGCGAAACAGCACGCCCATGACCCGCATGGCTGTCGCGCGTACCCGTCACCTGAAAGAAAATCGCGGCACTGGCGACGGGCGCACGCTTTCGGCTCAAGCCATTTTTCGCTTGACGGACGGGCAGCGCGCGTAGAAGATGACACGCATTGAGCCGCGCGAGTTTTCCACGTCTACTAACTTGAGACCGACCCCCAACTGCTAATCTGAAGAACATGACTGATCCGTCGAAGCACCGGACAGAGACGATAAATGCTCGGGCAGAGCCAACCACGCCGGAGGGGCCATCGGCTGCAGCGGCGGGCGGCGCGGGCAGGCACAGCAAGAGCGGGGCGACGTTGCGCAGCGTCGTCGCGATGGTGCGGCGCGTCATGCGCTCGGACACGGCGAGCGGCGCCACGCTCGCCGTCGCCGAAAGCACCAGCACCTGGAAGGCAATGAGCGGCTTCGACTCGCTAGAGCGCGCCGGGGCTCCAGAGGAAGAGATCGTCTATCCTCTGCGCGGTATGTTCGCGGAGCACGCCGCCACTTCCGAAGACTTGTCGTTTATTGAAATACGCAATCTAGGCGGAGAGCTTCCGGCGAGCGAGTTTCCGCTCCACAGTGCCGAAGGCTTGCGCGATCTGGCGCTCGTGCGCCTGCGCGCGCGCGGCGAGACGCTCGGCGTGCTCGTCGTCGGCTATCGCACGGCGCACCGCTTCACGCCTGAAGAGAAAGACTTGCTCGAAAGCCTCGCGGAGATGGCCGCGCTCGCGCTCGACAACGCGCGCCTGCTGGAAACCGTCAGCGCGGGCAAAAAAATCTGGGAGCAAACTTTCGACGCGATGCCCGACGGCATCATCGTCCACGATGCCTCGATGCACGTCACGCGCTGCAACGCGATGGCCGCCGAGATGATGAATTTCGAGCAACCGGCGGAGGCCATCGGCCTCACCTGCGCCGCCGCCTTCGCGCGTCTCTTCGGCGAGCGCGCCGCCGCCTTCCATATGAACCCGCGCGCCCCGGGCGGGGCTGCGTCTTTCGAGATTCAGGCCGAGGATGGGCGACGTTATCTGGTGGCGGTCGCGCCGCTCGACGAGGTTGAAGGCGGGCGCGGTTCGAGCGTCATCACCTGGAGCGATGTCACGCAGATTTCAGAGATGCAGGAGCAACTCTCGCGGTCGCGCCGCCTCGCCACGGTCGGCCAACTCGCCGCCGGGGTCGCACACGAGATCAAC
>JBPCPQ010000291.1:0-28738 GCA_050999015.1 Pyrinomonadaceae bacterium
GATGGATTGATGGCGCTTCTCGGCGACATGCTCTTTCCTGATCCCGCGACCCGCCAGTATGTGACCGGGGAGTTGGCCGGGCGTCTGGAAGTCACGACAACCTTTGACGCGATCACCATCACGCTCACCGGACGCGCTGGGGAGTTTGAGCGTCTAGCTGAGATTATGCGCAACGCTTTGGTCACACAGCAGATTACGGACGATAGTCTACAGCGGCTGCGCGACGCGCGGATCAAAACCGCGCGTGAGCTAAACCTCGCGCCCGAAACAATTGCTGATCGCGCCGCCGCCCGCCGGCTCTATGGGACGTACCCTTACGGGCGCACCGTTTCCGGTTCGCCTGAGACTCTGTCGCGGATTGATCGCGCCGATTTGCTTCGCGCGCGCGAAAGATTCTTCAATCCGAACAACGCCACGCTGGTCTACGCCGGCGGCGTCGAATTGAGCCGCGTGCGGCGCACGCTACGACAGTTTCTCGGCGTCTGGCGAAAAAGCGAGCGTGTCGTGCCCGCCACCTTTCGGCAGCCGGAGACGCCGGACGCGCGCACGCTCATTGTTAACTTTGCGGGCATGCCGGGCGCGGAAGTCCGTCTGTCGGCGCCCGGTCTGGCGCTCACCGACCGCGATGTGGCCGGAGCAAACGTCTTGTCGCTGCTCGCGCACGCGCGTTGGCTCGCCGCTGTTCCTGAGCTTAAAGGAAACGCTGTCTCGGTGAGACATGATAGCTACGCCCTCAGCGGAGTTTTTCGCATGAGCGCTTCCGTGTCGTCGCCCCTCACGGCGGCGAAAGCATTAGAGGCAGCGCGCGGTGTTTTGCGATCTCTCCTCGCCGCCCCGCCTTCAGCCGCCGAATTTGAGACCGCGAAACGTGAGAGCCTCGCACTCCTTAACCGTGAACAGGAAAAACCCGACGCCGCCACCGACGCATGGCTCGACGCGCAAATTTATAACCGCACGATGGCGGATGTCGCTCGCGCAGTGAGCGCGCTGACGCCCGCCGACGTGGGGCGCGTGGCGGCAAAACTTTTTCGTGAAGCGCCAATCGCCTCCGTCGTTGTCGGAGATGCGGCGAAACTGCGCGACGACGTAGCGCGCGTCGGTCCAATTGAAGTGATGAGTGTGGAAGCAATGTCCGAAGCCAAACCGAAAGCAGAGGTTCCCAAACAAACTCCCGGTGTCCAAATCAAACGCCCTTAATGAGTATGAAAACTTCCTCGCAAGGATCGTCATCAACCCTGAATCGGCGCGAGTACGCTGTGTCAACTTCCGAAAACCCACCGGACACTTCCGCCTTGCAGGATGACCACTCGCGCCGCGTGCGCTCGATGTTTGCGGGAATCGCCGGTCGCTACGACTTTCTGAATCATCTTTTGTCAGGGAATACGGACAAACGCTGGCGGCGTCTGGTCGCTGACAAATTGCGCCCCGCGCTCGGAGCGGACAGTCGCGCGCTCGATGTCGCCTGCGGCACCGGCGACCTCGCGCTCACGCTCGGCGAGGTCGGAAGGGGACGCATCGTCGGCGTGGACTTTTGCCGCCCGATGTTGGAAATCGCGCGGCGAAAACCGGCGACGAACGGGCGGTTGATTCCCTTCATCGAAGGCGACGCTTTACAACTTCCGTTCGCCGATTCTTCTTTCGATGTCGTCACCATCGCTTTCGGTCTACGCAATCTCGCGGGCGTCGAAAACGGTTTGCGCGAGTTGCGGCGCGTGTTGAAACCGGGCGGGCATATTGCGGTGCTCGAATTTTCGCAGCCCGTGCTGCCGGGCTTTCGCGCGTTATTCAATTTTTACTTTACGCGCGTTCTGCCACGCATCGGCGGCCTCGTCAGCGGCTCGCGCGGAGCTTACGAGTATCTGCCGGATTCGGTGTCGCGCTTTCCCGATCAAAAGAATCTTGCCGCTCTAATGCGCCAAGTGGGATTCGAGGGAGTCGAGTATCAAAATTTAACCGGTGGCATCGCCGCGCTTCACACTGGCACTCGCTCTCTCTGAGCGCATGGCTTTCTCTGTGCGCTCTCTGTGACCTCTGTGCCTCAGTGTTAGAAATTCTCTATCCCAACACAGAGCGCACAGAAGCGGAATGAGTGCTATCATCATTCGGCAATTCTAATTTCTACTTCCCAAAACGAATCGCGCCTTTCCGAATGAAGCATAAGCTTCTCGACATCCTGCGCCGCGCGCTGATACTGCTCCTCGTCGTGTGGACGGTCGTGTCGCTCGTTACGCTGTTAATCGAACTTGTGCCCGGCGATCCGGCGGTGGCGATTCTCGGAGATCAGGCGACGCCGGAGCAAATCACCCAGTTTCGACAAAAGCACGGCCTTGACCGCCCGGCCTTCTTCTTCTCTTTTACACCCGACACGCAGGGACGCCGAACATTCCGTTGGCACGGCGCAGACAATCGTTATGCGGATTACTGGCGGGCGCTTTTGCGCGGCGACATGGGACGCTCTTTCCGCACCGACCGCCCCGTCAGAGAGTTAATTCTCTCGCGCTACCGGGCGACGATTGAACTCGCCGTCGCCGCGCTTCTTGTCGCCGTCGCAATTGCGATTCCGCTCGGCGTGATTGCCGGAAAGAATCGCGGCACACTAACCGACAACGCCCTCTCGGTGATTGCGCTCGTCGGCATCAGTCTGCCGAGTTTCGTCGTCGGCCCACTGATGATTTACGTCTTCGCGGTCTGGCTTGGTTGGCTCTCGCCTTCTGGACGCTTCAACCCCGAAGACATCATCCTACCTGCCGTGACGCTTGGCGCGGCGCTCTCGGCTTTGCTGACACGCCTTGTCCGCTCGTCGGTCATCGAAGAACTCGGCGAAGATTATGTGCGGACGGCGCGCGCGAAGGGTCTGAGCGAAACGAAAGTGGTATACAAACACGTCCTCAAGAACGGTCTGATACCTGTCGTCACCGTGCTTGGCCTGCAACTCGGCGTGCTGCTCGCGGGCGCGATTATCACCGAGAAAATTTTCAACTGGCCCGGCATCGGTCTGTTACTGGTGGACGACGGCATCGGCAAACGCGACTATCGCCTCGTGCAAGGCTGTGTACTCGTCATCAGCGTCACATACATCGTCGCCAACACGCTGACCGACACCGTTTATCGCTGGCTCGACCCGCGCATCAGAGTCTCGTGAAAAAGTGGTCAGTAGCCGGTGGTCAGTGAACAGCTAAAAGCTTTTACTGAGCACCGGTCACTGACTACTGACCACTGCTTTATGAATCGTCTTGCTACCTTCGGATTGATCTTCGTCGTGCTGCTAATTGTCGTCGCCATCTTCGCGCCGCTGATTGCGACGCATGACGTGGGCGCGACGAATCTCGCAGCGCGCTACCTTTCGCCGTCGTCATCCCACCTGTTCGGCACGGACGCGACGGGGCGCGATATTTTTTCGCGCGTCGTCTACGGCGCACGCATCTCTTTGCGCGTGGGCTTGGTCGTCGTTACCGTGTCGGCGGTCATCGGAACGATTATCGGGGCCGTCGCGGGCTATTACGGCGGGTGGGCGGATCGCATCATCTCCGGTTACTTGCTCAACGTCTTTCTCGCGTTTCCGGGTTTGCTGCTGGCAATCGCGATGGTCGCGTTCCTCGGCGCGGGACTCAACAAGCTGATTCTGGCGTTGTGCATCATCGGCTGGGTCGGATATGCGCGACTCATTCGCGGGCAGGTGCTGAAGGTGCGCGAGTATGATTTCGTGCAGGCGGCGCGGGCGCTCGGCGCGCGTGATCTGCGCATTTTATTCGTCCACATTATGCCGAACGCGATTCAGCCGCTGATCGTGCAGGCAAGTCTCGGCATGGCCGGCGCGGTGCTGTCGGAAGCGTCGCTGTCGTTCCTCGGTTTGGGCGTGCCGCCGCCGGCTCCGTCGTGGGGCGTGATGCTCGAAGAGGCGCGCGATATGGCGACGCTTCAGGCCGCGCCGCACGCGCTCATCTTTCCCGGCTTGGCAATTGCCCTGACTGTTCTCGCCTTCAACTTCCTCGGCGACGGGCTGCGCGAGTATCTTGATCCCCGCCAGCGCGCGCGCTGAAGTCGAACGTCGCGCTTCAAATTTTCCACTGAATGACCGCTCAATTCTCCACGTCAGTTGTCGAACCTGTTGACGCTTCCGCCCCGCTCGAAGTGAGTTTCGATGATGGACGCACTTCCGCCGCGACTCCACCAGCGATAGATATTTCCGTGGTGTCGAAAACTTACCCGGTGCCGCTCGTCCGCCTCAAACAGTTTTTTCGTCTGCGCGCGAAAGACCCGGTCGAAGCGCTCCGCGATGTCACGCTTTCAGTCCGGCGCGGCGAGGTTTTCGGCCTCATCGGTCGTAACGGCGCGGGCAAAACGACGCTCACTAAAATCATCGCCACGCTCGTCCAACCGACCTTTGGCGCGGTCTCGGTCAATGGTTATGACACCGTGCGCGACGAAGCCTCGGTGCGCGGGCAGATTGGATTGGCGAGCGCTGAGGAGCGAAGCTTCTACTGGCGCTTAACAATTGTACAGAATCTGACGTTCTTCGCGCGGCTCTATGGACTCAATGCGCGTGCGGCGCGCGCACGCATCGCCGAGTTGCTCGCGCAGTTTGATCTCAAACCTTTGGCACTTCGACGCTTCGGCGAGCTTTCGACCGGCAACAAGCAACGCATGGCGGTCGCGCGCGCGCTGCTCAACTCGCCGCCCGTTTTGCTTTTAGACGAGCCGACGCGCTCGCTCGACCCGCTCGCCGCGTCGAGCATGCGCGCGCTCATCGGCTCGCTCGCCGAATCCGACCCGCCGGTGACGGTGCTGCTCACGTCGCACAATCTAGCGGAGATTGAGGAACTATGCGCGCGCGTCGCCGTCATCAGTCAGGGGCGCATCCGCGCGCTCGACACGCCGTCCAATCTTCGTGCGCTGCACAAACACCAGGAGCACGTCCATCTCACCGTGCGCGGCATCACCGCCGAGACCGCCCGGCGTTTGCTCGCCCCGGAGATTGAAGGAATCGAAGTCATCCCGCGCGACAACACGCTCGACATCACTCTGATACGCGAGCCGATTGACGATCTTCTGGACAAATGCGTTCGCACGTTGATCGGCGGCGGCGCGCACATCGTTTCGTGCCACGCCGAGCGCGCGACGTTGCTCGACGTGCTGGAAGGTTACGAGCGCGAGCCGAACAACGCGGGGGATACGAAGCGATGAACGGACTGGCTCTTTTGTTAGGACGGGTGCGCGCTTTCGTCGCGCGGGATTTCCAGTTGGCGGTCAGCTACCGTCTCGATTTTTTTATGCGGATGCTGAGCATTCTGTTCGTCGTCACGACGCTGTTTTTCATCTCGCAAATTTTCACGGGGCAGTTCGAGGCGCGCTTCACGCAGTGGCGCGACCCGCTCGCCGCGTGGATCACGGGTCTCGCAGTTCTCAACTACTTCATGACCGGATTCTCAAGCCTCGCTACCGCGATCCGCTCCGAGCAATCACAAGGCACGTTAGAAAGCGTGCTGATGACGCCCATCGGCGTGCCGACTTTAATCATCGCCAGCTCGGCGTGGGATTTCGTGCTCGTCACGTTCCACTCATTTCTCTATTTGTTCTTCGGCTGGCTCTTTTTCGGAGTGACGTATCAGGGCAGCTTCCTTCTGGCATTCATGTTCCTGATTCTGACGACGCTCGTGCTCGCGTCGCTCGGCATCATGTCGGCAAGTTTCGCGATGGTCTTCAAACGCGGCGACCCGTTCGCGCTCATCCTCGGCACCGGCTCGGCCTTCTTCTCCGGCGTCTTCTTCCCGACGCAGCTTTTGTCAGAAGTCGCCGGCAGCGCTGTCGCAAATATTTCGCGCCTGATTCCGACAACTCACGGCCTCGACGGCATCCGCCGCGTATTGATTCAGGGACAAGGTTTCGCGGAAGTGCGCGAGCCGATGATGACACTGCTTTTGTTTCTCTCCATCCTGCTTCCCCTCTCCCTCTGGGTCTTTGGTCGCGCCGTGCGCCGCGCAAAACGCGAGGGCAGCTTGATACAGTATTGATTTTCGATTTGCGATTTGCGATTGAATGGCCTCCGGCTCTGATGAGCGTTCGGCTCATTGAGGCTTCACACAGAGACACAGCGCGGCTACGCCGCGAGGGGAAAACGGGGAAGGGGAAAAGGGGAAAGGAGGTTGCCGCCCCGACGCTCGCTTCGTCGCAGAATTTCTTCCGCGCAAACAAAGAAATTAAAGCCTTGTCACACAGAGATTTGGATGATTCCTCCGTGACCTCTGTGCCTCTGTGTGAAACTGCCGCTGCCCATCCACTCACGCGCGCTTACCAACACGACGGATCACAACAGAATCGCCAACTTTAAGAACATAAAAGCGCAAACCGAAAATCTAAAATCGCAAATCAAATGCTTCGCGTTTCCTACACCCCCCGCTACTACGCCGACATCGGCGAGAACCACGTCTTTCCGATCCGCAAGTTTGAGATGGCGAGCCGCAGGCTCGTCGAGGAAGGCACTTTGCGGCGCGAGCAGATCATCGAGCCGCTGCCGGCGGCGGTCAATGACGTGTTGCTCGTACACACCGAAGATTACATCACGCGATTGCGCGCCGGGACGCTCACCCCGCGCGAGATTCGCCGCCTCGGTTTGCCGTGGTCGAAAGCTCTGGTGCGCCGCTCGTTTCTTGCCACCGGCGGCACGATCAACGCCGCGCGGTGGGCGCTCGAAGAAGGCGTCGGCTCGAATCTCGCCGGCGGGACTCATCACGCCTTCGGTGATCGCGGCGAAGGCTTTTGTGTTCTGAATGATGTCGCAATAGCGATTCGCGTCCTGCGGCGCGACAAGTTGATTCGGCGCGCGGCAATCGTTGACTGTGATGTTCATCAGGGCAACGGCACCGCGACGATCTTCGCGGGCGACCCCGACGTGTTCACCTTCTCGATGCACGGCGCGAAGAACTATCCGCTTTTCAAAGCCACTTCATCGCTCGATGTGGAGTTGGAAGACGACACTGGTAACGATGCTTACATGGAGACGCTCGCGCATTACTTACCACAGGTTTTCGCGTTTGCGCCTGACATCATTTTCTATCTGGCGGGGGCTGACCCTTATGCGGGCGACAAGCTCGGACGACTCGCGCTGACGATTCCCGGTTTGCGTGCGCGCGACGAATTTGTGCTTGGCGCGTGTCAGTCACTGGGACTTCCCGTCGTCACCGTGATGTCCGGCGGTTACGCGGCGGACATCAACGACACGGTGGAAATCCACTGCAACACGATCCGCGCTGCACAAAGCATCTTCGATGCAGTTCAAAGTTCAAGATTCAAAGTTCAAAGAGGTGAGCCGCACGTTTTGAACTTTGAACCTTAAATTTTGAACTTTGAACTTTGAATTTATGAATATCACCGTTATCGGCAGCGGCTTCGGCGGATTATACGCCGCGATTCTTTTGCAGGCGCAGGGACACGAAGTCACAATCATTGAGAAGCGCGATAAGCCGGGCGGTCGGGCGTATGTTTACGAGCAGGATGGCTTCGTCTTTGACGGCGGCCCGACGATCATCACCGCGCCGTGGCTGATCCGCGAGCTTTTCGAGCGTTGCGGCAAGCGCACGGAAGATTACGTCAGCCTCGTTCCCGTTGATCCGTTCTATAACGTCCGCTTCGAGGATGGCTCGGTTTTTCATTACAACGGCGACCGGGAGTTTCTGTTGAGTGAGATTCGCCGTTTCAATCCTGAAGATGTCGAGGGCTATAAGCGATTCCTCGCCGCGACCGAGAAGATTTACAAGACCGGCTTTGAGTTGATTGATAAGCCGTTCACCAATTTCGGCGACATGATGAGAGTCATCCCAGACATGGTGCGGCTCAGGTCGCACAAATCGGTCGCGCAATTTGTCAACGGCTTCATCAAAGACGAACGGCTGCGGCAGGTCTTCAGCTTTCACCCGCTCCTAATCGGCGGCAATCCGTTCCAGACCACTTCGATCTACGCGCTGATTCACAAGCTGGAACAGGAGTCGGGCGTCTGGTTTGCGATGGGCGGGACGGGCGCGCTGGTACGAGCGTTCGTCAAACTCTTTGAAGACATCGGCGGCCAGATGATGCTCGATACGGAAGTTGCTGAGATTGTAGTTGATGAAAACACGCGCCGCGCGAAAGGAGTGCGACTGAAGAATGATGAGCTAGTTCCCGCCGATGCTGTGGTTAGCAATGCGGATGTGGCGTTCACTTACCTCAACCTCGTACACGCAAGGTTTCGCCGCAAGCATACTGACCGCAGGCTTCAACGCATGCGCTATTCGATGTCGCTGTTTGTGGTTTACTTCGGCACCGACCGGAAGTATGAAGACATCGCCCACCACGAGATCATCATGGGGCCGCGCTATCGCGGACTCGTTGACGACATCTTCCGGCGCAAGCATCTCCCCGACGATTTCTCGCTGTACCTTCATCGCCCGACGGCGACCGATCCGTCGCTCGCCCCGGCGGGCTGTGATTCGTGGTACGTGCTTTCGCCCGTTCCGCACCTCGGCGGCGTAACGGATTGGCGCACTAAGGCAAAACCCTACCGTGACGCAATCATCAAGTATCTTGAAGAGCGATACCTGCCTGACCTCTCGAAGCACATCGTCACCGAGCACTACATTGACCCGCTTCACTTCCGCGACACGTTGAACAGTTATTTGGGGAGCGCCTTTTCCGTCGAGCCGATTCTCACGCAGTCGGCGTGGTTTCGCCCGCACAACTTGAGCGAAGACATTCCGAATCTTTTCTTCGTCGGTGCGGGCACGCACCCCGGCGCGGGGCTGCCCGGCGTGATGAGTTCCGGTAAGATCGTCGCGCAGATGATCGGCGACGGAAACGGGAAAGTCGCCTAATGTTTTGGTTCACCGAAGCCAACTCTTGAAACTGACATCTGACCTCCGACGTTTTAAGACTTCATGTCGAGATTGATTAAATTAACGGCGCTCGGCGTTTTGGCGCTCGTCACTTTATGGATTGTTTATGAGGTAGCGACGTTCCCGCGCGTCGCACCCCTGCGTGATAAGAATCCTGAGACGACCGCGCTGATTGAGACCCGCATCGAAGAGGCGCGGCGTGCGGGCAGGAATCCGAGGCGCGTGCAGGGGTGGGTTCCGCTCGAAAGAATTTCCCCGCACCTGCAACGCGCGGTGCTCGCCGGCGAAGATGCGAACTTCACGACGCACAACGGTTTTGATTACGAAGCTTTACAGAAGGCGTGGGACGAGGCCGAGCGCGAAGCAGCGAAGGAGGCGAAGGAAGAAGGTGATACAGATCCGCCGAGTTGGATGGCGACGATGAACAATCTCAAGCGCGGCGCGTCAACAATCACGCAACAACTGGCAAAAAATCTCTATCTGACGACCGAACGCTCCTTCGTGCGGAAAGCGCGCGAAGCCGTCCTCACATATTTCCTCGAACGCTCGCTATCGAAGCGCCGCATCCTTGAGATTTACCTGAACGTGATCGAATGGGGAGACGGTGTTTACGGAGCGGAAGCGGCGGCGCGGACTTACTTCAACAAATCGGCGGCGCAATTGAGCGAGCGCGAAGCGGCTTTTCTGTCCGCGATGATTCCCAACCCGCGTACCGTCTTCAACCCCAAACAGAATCCCCGCCGCGTTGCCCGGCGGCAGCGAATCATCCTGCGCGGCGTGCCTTACGTGAAGCTTCCGGCAGGCACGAATTAGCCCTCGTAGGACTTACGCAAAAGAAGTTTAGAGTTACGCCTTGAGGCGTGAAGTGCCCACAGCAAAACCACACCTCAAGGCGTAACTCTAAACCTTTCCCTCCTTCTGCGTAAGTTATACCTCACGTGCACGGCGGGTGAAAAAAGAAAGATGCCGCCGTATATTTGGCGGCATCTTTCATTTTTCGCGCGGTGAAACGCACCGAAGCTTTTCAGACCGCAAACTCCCTCGCAAGATCGAGTTCGGCTTTGCGCAACTCAAACCTGCCACGCCCGATGTTGCTCTCGGCTTTGAGCGCGAGGATGACGAAGTAATCGCGCGTGAAGAGGCGCGCGATGATCGTCATCGTGTCGAAGGTGATGACTAATTCGCGCAAACCGCCGAGGCCGATGTCGTGACCCGCGCGCTGTGCGTTGCGCACGAGCGAGGTGACTTCGGCGGCGGCAACATCCATGTTGGCGTCGCTTCCTTCGGGCAGCAAAGCCTTTTCGACGGCGATACCGTCGGTGCCCATGATAAGCGCCCCAAGCGATCCCTCGGTTCGCTCAACAATTCGTTCGAGTGCTTCTTTGAACATTATTCGTCGGTGCCTCCTCCTTCGGTCTTAGGGACTCGCGCCGGGAGTTGCTTAGGGACGCGCCGCCGGTTGCGAGGTCAGCGGCTGCTCGTTCGTGAACGGCACGCTTTGCAACTGCGGCGACAGCGGCTGGACGCTGGACTGCGGGGTCGGCGTCGGGGTGTTGGTTTCGGGGTTGCCGAGCGGCACCGGCTGCGGAATCGTGACGATGCGCGTGCTCGTCCCGACAGTGCCCGCCATCGGGCGTCCGTGGTAGTCGGAGCGGTAAATGCGCGGCGTGATGAAGAACAGAATTTCGTCGGTGTTGCGTGTCGTCGCACGACGCTTAAAGAGATTGCCGAGCAGCGGCACGCTGGCAAGGCCAGGCGTCCGGTTCTGCGTTTCGCCTTCGATGTCAATCAGCGAGCCGCCGATCACGGTCGTACCGCCGTCGGGCACCAGCACTTCGGTTTGCATGCGCTGCGTGTTGATGCCGGGCGTGCCGAGAGAGTTCGCAAGGTCGGTGCGGACGTTGTTGTTCTCCGCCGAGACGCGAAGCACAACCGTGCCGGCGTCCGTAATCTGCGGCGTCACGGCCAGACGGAGCGGAACGGAAACGAATGTCGTCGTGAACACCGCCGCGCCACCGCCCGCGCCCTGCGGCGTGACGACCGGAATCTGTGTGCCGGCCTCGATTTGCGCCGTGCGGTTGTTCAGAGTGGAGACGCGCGGGCTGGCAATCGTCTTCGCCTGCCCTCTGGCTTCGCCGGCTGTAATCAACGCGCTGATCTGCGCGGTGCCGATAAGGCCGGTCGTCAGGCCGATGACGGTGTTCCGCGCGGTCGCGCCGAGCGAACCGACGGGCTGCGCCGAGTCTGCCAAACCGCCGGGGATGCCGAAGGGACTGGGGCCGCTGGTTATGTCCCCGATACCCGGCAGCGTGCTGAAAGAGCCGAGGCCGCCGCGCTGGGCGTTGATCGCCACCGCGCTGAGTTGCACGCCGAGGTCGCGACTGAAGTTGCGGCTGGCGATGACGATGCGCGTTTCAATTTCGACCTGCGGCTCGGGTTGATCGAGCAGCATCACGAGTTGGCGGATGGCATCAATGTTTTCTCGCACGTCGGTGACGATCAGCGTGTTGCTGCGCCCATCAATTTCGATGCCGCCGCGCCGTGACAAACGGCGCTTGATGATTGCGAGAATTCCCTGCTCGCTTCCTCCACCTGCCCCGCCCGAAAAACTCTGGCCCGTCGCACCTCCTGAGAAGCCGCCGCTCGAGCCGGCGACTTGTTCGAGCGTGCCGCTCGCGCGTGCGTAGTTGAGGCGAATGAATTCCGTGACGAGGGGAGAATTGTTCAGCCGCGCGTCTTTGATTGTCGCCTGCACAGCGGCCTCGCCGGCGATGACGTCGTTAGTGGCGACGCGCAGGATATTGCCGGTCACGTCAATACCCAGCCGGTTGGCTTTCAGGATCGAATCGAGCGCGATGTTCCACGGCACGCCCGTCACGTTAACCGTGACCGGAACAGCGGCGACGGATTTATCAATGACGAAGTTCACGCCGTATTGCTCGGTGATGTAATTGAGGATGTCGCGGATGTCGGCGTTGACGACGTTGAGGTCAATTGGTTCGCCGACGAATCCGGGCTGCCCGTACTGCTGCCCCTGACTCGATTGCTGTGTGGTGTTGGCGGCGGCGGTCATCCCGCCGGGGTTTTGCGGCGGGGATGGTCGTGGCGCGGTCGGTTGTTGCGCCGGAGTCTGCACGGGTGAGCGCGCGCCGCTTTCAGTAGCAGCCGCGCCGGAGACCCCCGCTCCGACAGCGCGGGCGGATATGGCGAGCACGCACACGAGTGAGAGGACGAGCGCGCCTCTGAGCGTGTGTGCGTGTGGGAAGTTTGAATGGAAGGTCATGATTTTATCCTTTAGAGATGAGCCGGCTGAAAGAGTTCGCCACGCGCTAACGCTCGTTCGGAAACTCTCGTGAGTCCTTAAAAGCGCGCGCCGCACAACGCGAAGCCGTCCGGCCATGTTGGCAAATGACTCGTGCGCGTTCGTCGGGTCGCACTCCGGTGCGCCGAAGCGCCGCCGGCACGGCGCGCACGCTGGGAAAAACAATCCGGCGCACAGACAGGCTCAGGCTTCCGGCCCGTGCGCTCGACTCGATTCTTGAAGTTATTGGTTGTCGGACACCGAAGCATTCGGCTGTTTTCGATTGCCGCCCGCTTCAGCCGAGGGTGGGTTAGGGGAGGAAGCCCGCGTCGTGGTCATCGAGTCAACGACCGCGTTGGGTTCTCGCAGAAGCTTATTTTCAACACTCACTTGACGCTTGCCGTCGCTTAATTTCGTTTCGCGGCGGAAGACGAGGCGGTTATCTTCCACCGCGACGAGGTGCCCGTCGAAGAACGGTTCGCCGGGGTAAACCACGTAGGAGAGCTTGATCGGCGTCGCCTCAACCATCGCCGCGAGTCCGCGCGGCGTGCGGAAAATTCCTGTCACCTGAACTTCGCCAATCAGCATCGCGGTGGTCGGCTTCGGCGCGGGCTGCTGCAAATTCATTGCGGCGGCTTTCTGCGCTTTGTAGCGCGCGATGCGCTCCTGAATTGAAGGCACGTCGAGCGCCGTCACCCCTTTCCGTACAACCTTTCGCCTGACCGGAGCCTTGTATCTTACAAACGGGTCGCGCCCCGATCCCCGGTAGGAAGTGCTCGCTTCCTGCGCCGAAGCGATTGAACCCATCAGCGAGATTGCGCCGAAGGCGACGAGGCTGACAATTGTTTTACCTTTCATAAGTGTGTGGCTCTTCATATTTCGTTCCCAGTCCGCTTCGATATGAGCGCCGATGGCGCGTTTCGAAGACAGGTTTTCATTTGGCTGGTGCGGGCGGTTTCGCCGCCCCGTTCGCGGGAGTCGCGGCGGGCTTCGCCGTTGCAGTCGCGGTGCTTTGAAGTTTTTCCGGTGAAACGTAATAAGCTGTTAGCAGAAACTGCGCGTCAATCGTCTTTCCGCCCCCTTGTTCTTTCACCTGCGCGACCTTGAAGTCAGTGATCGAAACAATCCGCTGGTAGGCGGCCATCTGCGCGTAGAACGCGCCAAGGTTATTGTACGTCCCCGTGACTTCGACTTCGATTGGCTTGCCAGTATAGAAGTCCTGTTGCACGTCGTCTTTCGGGGAGAAGCGGCGCACCGACAGGCGACCCCGCGCGCGCTCCTGAACGCCCTGTAGAACGGTCGTCAACTCGCGCTGTTCCGGCAACAGCGCCTTCAGGTCATCGTAGTCGGCCTGCGCCCGCTCGTAAGAGACCTTAAATTCGTTAAGGCGTTGCGAAGCGATCTGCGCGCGCGCGTTGCCCTGCCGTAGCGTCGCAACCTTTTCTTCAAGCTCGCGCGTCTCCGCCCGCGTACCGCTCGTCATGAAATACCAAAACCCTCCGTAGAGCGCGAGGGCCACGGTGCCGAAGATGACGAATTGAAGATACCAGGGTTTGTCTTGCAGGGTTTCTAATTTAAACATCGTGTGCATTCCTTAGACCGCTGACTGTAAGGTGCGTCTCCGCGTTCTATTTCTGAGCGACTTGGTTGGCCGGGGTAGTGGCGCTGTTTGCTTGCGGAGCGGCAGCGATGTTCGAGCCGGGCGCCGTGTATTTGCACTTGACCTTGAAACTGACGGTTTCAGGCTTCGGCGCCGACGGGTCTATCTCGATGGTCTGCCCCTTCGAGTCGGTGGTACTGACTTCGACTGTCTGTCGCATCGTCTCGATGTTGACGTTGGAGAAGAGGCCGGAGGAAAACTCTAAGCTGCGACCGAACTGTGTCACCGCCGATTCATTGGGCGAGTGGCCTTCGATGATTAACTCTTCGTTCTTTTGCTCGATGCCGGTGAGGCGGAAATCGCCAATCGTGGGCAGCCGTTCGTTAATCGCCGAGAGCACCGCCACGGGACCCTGCTGCGCGGCCCGCAGTTTTTTGATAACGTCAATGCGCGTCTGAATGTCTTTAATTTTCTTCTCCAGTTCAGCCTGCTCTTTGTTGACGGCCTCCATCTGCACCTTAATCTGCTCTTCACGCTTTAGCTCGTCCTGCGCCGAAGCGTGCGCGGAATTCGCGCTGATCCAGTCGAACACCATTCCGAGAAACATCAGCGTGGCGACTGTTGCCGCGAGCATAACCATGCGCGCGCGCGGATTGGCGACGCGATCCTCGACGACGGCGGCGCTCCGCGCACGGTCGGTGACGGAATCCAGTAAGTTGACTTTAATCATTTAGCCTTCCACTCCTCTCAGCGCCAGCCCGACGGCGACGGCCATCTCCGGCACGACGTCGCGCATGTAATCCGCGTCGAACCGCTTGGCGTCAACCTTGATGCGGCGGAACGGGTCGAAAGCCTCGACCGGGATTTCAAAGCGCGCTTCGAGGTAGTGCGGTAAGCCTTTGAGCTTAGCTCCTCCGCCAGAGATGAGAATTTTTTGCACCGACGCGCTGTTTTCCTCCGCCGTCGTGCGGTAAAAGTCGAAAGTCTTTTGAATTTCCAGCGCCAGCAGATCGGACACTACTTCGAGCACCGACTCGGTGTCGAACGCCTCCGCGTTGGTAGGCACCGCCCCGCCACGCTTCACGGCTTCGGCCTGTTCGTAGGTCAGCCCCAACTCCTTCTGAAGCATCGCCGTGTACTGGTTTCCGCCGACCGACACGTCGCGCGTAAACGCGCTTCGGGTGCCGCGTAGGATGTTGATGTTCATCGTCGAAGCGCCGACGTTGAGGAGGGCGACCGTTTCATCAGGCGAAGGCTCGTAATTAATTTCGTAGCAATTCTGGAGGGCGAACGCATCAACATCAATAATCGCCGGCTGCTTGCCCGCGAGTTGGATCACCTGCTTGAGGCTGGCGACGAAATCGCGCTTGCACGCGGCCATCAACACGTGTAACGAATCTTGCCCGGTGCCGACGATTTGGAAATCCAGACTCACGTCCGCAATGTCGAAAGGGATGTGCTCTTCGGCGTGCCAGTCAATTGATTCTTCAAGTTCTTCCCGGCTCATCTGCGGCACGATGATGTTTTTAACGATCACGGAACTGCCGCTCACGCCCGCCGCCACACGGTTGGTTTTTATCTGGTGGGCGCTGAACATGCCGGCAACGACACTCGACACGTCGTTCAACTCCATGATCTGCCCGTCAACCACTGAGTCCGGTTGCAGCGCCTCGTAGCCGAGACTCGCCAGCGAGAGATTTCCCGGCTTCCCCTGCAACTCGATTGCCTTAACGGAGCTTGAGCCGATGTCTAAACCGACAAGATTTTTTTTGCCGATGCTTTTCCTGAACATAGATTAATGTTTCCCTGCGACCCGGAAATCTCTCCGCCGCCGGAGTTGCTTGAGACGGGCGCGAACGCGGCGCACTGTGAAGAGGAACACGGCTGAGGACAATTAGCGCGTGCTCCGAGCAGAGACGTGAATGGTAGGTACAAGAAGCGGGCGGAATGAACGCGGCTCTCAAAATTACTTCTGTATGGCACGCGGCAACCGTCTCCCCTTCGGCAACCCGGCTGAGTCAGGTCTCAATGTATTGCTCTGACTCCCTGTAGGTTTTGCGACCCCCGCTCACGCGAGGTGTGCCTTTATCGGTTGAGTCCGAATGGCGGCTGGGGTCTTTCGTCCTGCCTTATTGCCGCCGGCTGCGATTCTCTATCACTTGATTGGGTGACGCTTGAAATGGGTGACCATTAGTAAAGGCTTCTGAGCCGCTACCGATTAGCCGAGCAGACTATAAACTACTGGGAAATCATTGTCAATCATAATTTATCAATGTTTAAATGCAATGCTATTAACAACTTAACGACAGTATAGCCCTATACTATGAAACGGTTTTTGGAAACACACCAAGTGTGTTCCAGAATCATCCTTAGTAAGCGTCTTTTAGGACGCTAAGGATTCCAGTTTCGTGGTTCAAACCTACTGCGTTTCATGATAAGGACTAACCCTCGGTTGCTCAGTTGTCTGCAATGAAGTTAGGATGATTTCAGTATGAGAATGATTTGGAAGGCTTCATTAATCACCCTACTGCTGATTGCGATAGGGGCCGGATGGCTATGGTGGAACCGCGTCCAATCGGTTGATATGTCGAGATATGTTCCGGCTGATTCAATCATCTACGCCGAAGCCAACAGCTTGCCCGAAATCATATCGGCCTTCGGTTCAACCGACGCGTGGCAATCTCTCGCTCCGCACGCAGGCATTGATGTTGATGTTGCGAAAGCGGTTTGGTTGAGCAGAATCGCCAAGTGGACTGGTATCGGCGCAGCTGAAGCGGTCGTGCTGTCGCGCGCTCAGATTGCGGTAACCGTGCTCGGCGTCGAGGCCTTTGAAGACTCCGCGTCAACACTCAAGGTCGCTCCCCGCATCGCGCTCGTCGCCGAAACTCACTGCGGGGAATCCCGCGCGCGTGCCGCCGCCGAAAAAATCGTCGGGGAGTTTGCTAGTCGCGCCTACACGTCTCCGCGTGTCGAGCGCAAAGACGTCGGCGGCACGTCTTTTATCTCGTGGATTGCGCCGCATGACGCGCGACGAAAAATCGTCGCGGCTGTGTCAGGAAGCGTCATAATTGTCGGTAACAACGACGCGGCCGTTGAGGCGTGCCTCGCTGTCGCCCGTGGTGAGCGTCCCGATTTAGGTGAGAACGTCGGACTACACCAGACGCGCAAGCAATTTACGCTACCAGACTCGCCCGCCTTCGGCTTCGTTCCGCAGGGCGGCGCGGCGAAGCTTTTGGAAGTCGCGGTCTTACCCTACGCCGGACAGATTTCTTCCAATCAAAATATCCAAAGCTTGGCCGCGAGCCTCGCGCCGCAACTCGGCAACAAACTCATCAGCATCGGAGCGTGGAGCGCCCGCCTGAGCAACGGAATGATTGAAGACCGATTTTATATCGGCCTGCCCGATGGCTTGGCCTCGCGCGTGCAGACGGCGTTTGCCCCGGCAGAGAAATATGACGGGAACGCCAGCCAACTGCTTCCCGCCGACACGTACCAAATAACCCAGTACAACTATCGTGACCCTGAAGGAGCGTGGCGCGGATTTCAAGCGGCGATTGCTTCTCAACTCGACCCGCTCAGCGCCCCGTTCGTCGGAGTCGTTCTTGACGGAGCGATGAAGCCTTACGGGATTGAAACTCCGCGCGAGTTTCTGCGCTCCGTCGGGCCTGAAATTATAACCGCCCGTCTCGACGAATCTGGCAACAGCACAGTGCTGATCGTCACGGCACGCGACGCGCGAGCGTTGCGCGAGCAACTACGCAAAAGATTCGGAACCCTCGCGCGCACGACGAAGGTCGGCAAAGAAGAAATGATCATTTCCCCGAAGCCGGAGCGCGGCGCCGCCAGTTTCGTTTCCAACTTCCTTATCACGGGGAGCGAAGAAAGCGTTCGTCGGTGTTTGAAGGCTTACGATGCCGGGAACACTCTCGCCGCTAACGAACATTTTAAACGAGCCGCCGAGCATTTACCCGCCGACAGCCAATTCAATGTTGTGACCTACACTGACGACAGAGAATCCACACGCTTGTTTTTTTCACGCCTTGCCGGGCAGAACAGTACGGATGCGACCCTACCGAAAGCCAAACGCTTCGAGGAATTGCTGAAGGGTGATTCTTACACGATAACTGTAACCGAATTAGTAGATAACGGTTTCATGCGGCAAACGTACTCAAGCTTCGGACAGTTCAGTAAGCTGGTCGGAGAGCTTGCCCGTTAAGCCGGATGTGTCGCCGACTGACTGATTGAACTTATGGATTAATGGCGGGGTAATCGAAAGGGTGCGCAGAGAACACGGCACGCATGTTTATTTGCCCGAATAGTGTTTCGAGGTAAGCGCCGAAGCGGTGAAGCACCGGAGCAAGCTCAACCGCTCCACGCGCGGCGGCGACTTCCTCCAGAAATCGTTCGTAAGACTCCCAATCCTTATACATTAAATATCGCAAGCTTCCCTCACGGAAAGCAATCAGGCGTTCGACCAGCGGAGCGACGGGGCGCCGGTCGCGCTCCTTTTCAGCGCGCTGCACGTGTTGGAGCAGCACCCAAAGGTCGCGTCGCAGCGTCAGAGACTGATCAAGTTTAGTTTGAAAAGCCCGGAAAATCCGTGTCCCGTCAAGAGTGCTTTCAAACACCTGCGCGAGGCTGATTAAAGATTGCTGAAAGCAATCGCGTAATACGCCGTGCGCGTTTTCTACTTTGGCGTATATTGCGGGTGCCTGCTGTGCGCCGCTCAATCCGACAAGCTCGTGTTCAAAGGCTTTCCGCATCTCCATCGCGATTGCGTAAGCGCTGCCGTCGAGAGCGCTAACCGTGGCCTCTGGCAAGCCTTTGGCGCGAAGACATCGCGTCTCGAACAAATCCAGTAGATTGCGAGTGTCCTCGTGGACAAGGATGAAAATAGGAAGAGTCTGTTTCAGAGGCTGGTCGCGCTGCAAAAGGGATTTAATGAAGCGCAGGTGTTCGAGCAATTCTGTCAGGCCGAAAAAAACACTCAACAAGTCGGAACTGAGGGCTTCAGGTTCAACCTTTTCAGTAATCTCCCGTAGAACAGAAGGAAGTTTCGCTTTGTTCACATCTCTCGCAGTGCGCGTGAGTTGAGAGGCGACATCCGACCGACTGATGTCCCTTTCGATAATCGCCCCCAGACTTGTCCACGTGCGGAAGCCAACGCGAGGCGTGTTCAGCAAAGCGGAGCAAATAACCTGCAAGTCACCAAATGTCTCGGTAAGCGGGCTGAAGGTAAGGGAAGAGTCTCTGCCCTCCACACTGTCACTTTCATACTCCTCCGGTAAGTTCGCGGACACCTCGTCGTGGTCTCTCTCGTAGAAGGGCGCAACAGCCCATTGAGGTTGTGTTAGAGTGGCAATCAGTTTAGAACAGCGCAGCAAGATGGATTGGGTAGTGTGAGTTTCATTCGCGAAGTCCCGCTCTAAAATTCCCGCACGTTCGGATTCCGTAAACGGGTGGTAGCGAGGATTAAAGTAGCTTCCGAAAGCGCGGAGCCACATCGCAAGCTCTTCTGCAGGCGCCGCGACTTCTTCGAGAGTCGTGTCGGCCTCGTGCGTGGTGCGCGACGGTTGGGCTGTTTCAGACGCCCTGCTTTGCGCGATAAGCTCAGCGAAATTTGTGCTTGCGTTCAAACCGGATGTCCTCTGATCTTGAGGCCGATTGTCCAAACAAGAAAGGCCCCGCGAGATTGTAAGCATGAACCACTTAAACAGGCAAAACAGAACGCTAGATTTTTACTTTGTGTTTGAAAGTTGCTTTCTTCCGTAGCTACAAAGTTTCTTTTGGCATGTCAAACATACCTGTCTTACTAATAGCAACCCACAATCAGGGGAAACTTCGAGAATTTAGTGCGCTTTTTAAGGAAGAAGAGATGCTGACACGAAGCCTCGCGGATTTTCCGTCAATCGGTATTGTGGAGGAGACCGGTTCGACTTTCGCGCAAAATGCTGAGATTAAAGCCCGCTTTTACTCGAAACAAACCGGTCTCAGAACGCTCGCTGACGATTCAGGGTTGGAGGTCGAGGCGCTTGGCGGCGCCCCGGGAATTTTCTCAGCACGCTATGCTGGCCCTACCGCTTCAGACGGCGAGCGGATCGCTCACCTCCTTCGTGAGCTTAAGCGCGCGGGCGACACACAGCGGCGTGCGCGCTTCGTCTGCGCGGTCGCCATAGCTTCGCCCGTCGCCGAAGTCACCGATATTTTTACAGGTCAATGCACCGGGAAAATCTCACACTCTTCGCGCGGACTGAACGGATTCGGCTATGATCCGGTATTCATCCCTGACGGCTATGAGCAAACCTTTGGTGAGTTGCCGAAAGAGATTAAATTGCGGATCAGCCATCGGTTTCGTGCCTTAAAGTCCGCTCGTAACTTTCTCATTGGTCTTTCTCTGGAATGACTTGACCCATGCTTTAAGCCATCGCTAGAATGGCAGATAGTTTCAAGCTTCTGATGTTGAAAGATTTCGGGGTGTAGCACAGCCTGGTAGTGCGCTCGGTTTGGGACCGAGAGGCCGGGGGTTCAAATCCCTCCACCCCGATAAGTACACTTGTCAGACCATAAATGTGGACGCGGATAACGTATTCACCTTTGATTACGATAGCCGCCGAAGACATCACAGCCGCGAGTTTACCAACACAGAGTATGCTTTTTCGCATAAAACCGTCAAAACCAGCGTTTTTTTAAGAGACGCCGCGCCGGTCTCTGTGATATATGTCGTTACGTAAGCTTTTCAATTTTCCATTTCGCAGGAGGTAGCCACACCACGCCATGGCGACGACCAAAACAGCCAAGAAACGCATGACTCAATCCGAAGTGCTCAATCACTTCGCCGAAAAGTTCGACATGAAACGCACGCAGGCAAAGGAAATCTTTGAAGAATTAGCTACGCTCGCAAGTAGCGAAGTCGCAAAGAACGGCGAATTTGCTCTGCCGGGATTCGGGAAACTGGTACTTTCAGAACGTAAAGCGCGCGAGGGACGCAATCCGCAGACTGGTGAAACTATTGCCATTCCTGCCAAAACTACGCTTAAGTTCCGCGTTAGTAAGGGAATGAAAGATACCGTCGTGCCCAAAAAGTAGTTGCCGGCCAGATCGTTATTTTGCCACTGATAAACATCAACAACGCATCATGCGAGTGGCGGCTGGCAGGAAGAATCTTCCGGTCAGCCGCTCCTCGCAGGTCATCTAAAGCTAATCTTTCAGTTACATCATCCCCTCCCCTCTCCGACCGACGGGTGAGTTCTTAATCACGAGAAGAAAGAATCAGCGACAGACAACGATTTGCGATTGCGCGGGGTTCCGGTTTGGCTGCGCTTTATGCGAGCGGGAATCTAACGCCAACGCCGATGTTCGCTTGCGTGTAGACAAGACCCTCTTGGCTGGCTAATTCTCTTATGAAATGGTGCCAAACCCAAGCTAAAAGCCCTCTAATCCTTCAATTCCCTTAAAATTTCAAGCGGCATAAAGGCGTAGAAAATTTTATAGCCTTTTTAGATAAAATCGTTTAGAATGCCGGTTTTCAAAGGCCCTACAATTTACTTCCTGAGAGATACGCTTACTGGAAGTGTGTCGGCCTGTGAGAGGAATCGTAAACGCATCCCGAAAGGGGTTCAATGCATCAAACTGTTTGTTTCGGGAAAAGAATATAAGCACATCCGATTGTTTGGGTATGCGCAATTATGGAGGAGATTAGCGAAGTGAATTTTAATGTAACATTACCTTTGGATGAGCGGCTTAAAGGGATAGACCATATCCAAGCGCGCCGCTATTCCAAGTTGAATGGTATCGCCCTCGACATCGCCACAGAAGGGATTCTACGTCACTTGCGAGCCTGTGACCGGATGGATGTCAATCCCGACGTTGCAGCGGTGCGCGAAATTATTGACGATGCTCTTAATGGTCGCCGTGTTTTCGCCGAGACACATGACGACCAGTATGTAGCGGCGTAATAATTTAGATTGCTTCCAAACCTTGCGAAAGGGCTGTCAGTTGCTAGCAACTGACAGCCCTTTCGCATGAAGAAAACTTTTATCCGACACTCACTATGGATTTTCATTTTTTGCGATGCCCTTAAGTTGGAAGCGCATAATCGCGAGTAGACTTAAAGCGTCTGTAATCTCCCCGGAAACTGACATTCGCACCGCCTCATCAATCGTCACACGTCGGATATTAAGAACCTCCGTACCATCTGGACGAGATTTGCCTTGAACGAGCTTGGTGGCTAAGAACCAGATGGCGCGTTCATCGGTGACGGAGTTTGAAAGATACGCCTCGCCTAACTTTTCCCACTTCTCGGCATATAAGCCTGTTTCTTCTTCCAACTCGCGCCGCGCCGCATCAAGCGGTTCTTCGTCTTCCGCGCATCCGCCCTCAGGTATTTCCCATGAATACTCACCGAGCGGGTAACGGTACTGCCCGACGAGGTAAATGAATCCTTCCTCGACGGCGAGTACTCCGATGGCAGTATTCTTGAAGCTGACCACACCGTAGATTCCCTCTTGACCGTCGGGACGAATCACGGCGTCTTCGCGGACGCTGATCCAAGGATTGTCATATATTTTTTGTGAGGAAAGTGTTCGCCATGGATTTATCGTCTCGTCGGATTTCATAAACTGTCGGGAAGCCAAAGTTGTCGAACGGTGTCACGCCGACTCGATGCTTCTGTAATGTTCGTACACGTTTCAATGTTACTTGCCAAATGGCTCAATTCAAACCACTCGACCTACTCGGCGGGAACATTCCGTAGCGAGTCTTGTTTCTCCATAACTGTCGGCTCGGTCATCGTTGATTCGACCGGACGCTCTGCCTGCCTGTAAACGTCTAATAAAGCGAGTGTGATGGCGACAATCACCGGCCCCATCACTAAGCCGAGAACTCCGAAGACCTGCAATCCGCCGAGAACTGAAAAGAAGATGAGTAGTTCGTGCAGCCGCGTTCTTTCACCCACCAACCGGGGACGAAGAAAGTTGTCAACCGTGCCAATTACGAGCGCGCCCCACACTGTTAGTAAAATCGCCTTCAGCCATGCCCCCGTCGCCGCCAAGTATATCGCCGCCGGAACCCACACGATGAACGCGCCGGCCATCGGTATCATTGACATAAACAGCATCACCACTCCCCACAGAAGCGGTGAAGGTAAACCTAACGCCCAAAAAGCGACGCCACCGAGCGCGCCCTGAATCGCGGCGATCACAAGCACCCCGTATAAGCTCGCGCTGATTACTTCGCGCGTGCGCTCGAATATGCTGTGCGCCTGCGCGCGCTCTAGAGGAAGAGAGTTTTTCAGACTTGTACGGATGCGCTCGCCGTCGCGGAACAAATAGTACATCGTGAAGATAACGAAAAAGATTTCCACCACGAGGCCCACGATGCCGCCGACGACGCCCAGTGTGCGCCCCGCAATTGCCCCACTGACGGCCTGCAACCGCTCCGCGATGAACTGCTGTGAACGCAGGCGCTCGGTATCAACATACTGGTCTAGCCAACGTAAGAACCGTCCCGTCAGCGGAGACTCAGGATCAAGTAAGACTTCGACGTTTCGCTGGAGGTTCTGCGCCGCGTCGGTCACTTCGTTAACGACCGCGAGGGTGACAAGCGTCAACGGAAGAAGAATGGTTGTAATAACAATCAAGCACGAGATGGCCGAACTCCAGCTCGGGCTTTTCGTTCGTGCGACGAGCCGTTTGTGGACGGGATAGAAAACCACCACCAGCACCGCCGCCCACATTAGCACTTCAATGAAGGGTCGCAGCATTAGCCAGCACAAATAAATAGCGGCGAGTGTGGCGGCTGATAGGGCGATCCAACGGACTTCGATTTTTTTCATTGCTTTAGTTTTTAGTGCTTCGTCGCCACTTTAACACACACGGCACGGGAGATTACGATTCATTCGCCGGCGCTCCCGGCGGCTTGCTGTCTGCGCCCTAAGTCTGCACACCGCCCGGTTGACGCAGACCGTCCGCCGCGTGATAACATCGCCCGCAAATACCGTCATGGGATGTGCTCCCGTAGCTCAGTGGATAGAGCATCTGCCTTCTAAGCAGAGGGTCGCAGGTTCGAGTCCTGCCGGGGGTATTATTTACCGCACATAATTTTCGGCGGGCGCTTAACTCCTCATGATGTTCACGGCGTTATACATTCATCTGCGTAGAAGACATCAGCCGACAGATCGCATATCGCTTAGGTACTTGTCAGAATATAAATTGCTCCGGTACTATGTCTCAGTTTTCGACCTTTCAAGGCGCGGTTGATTCAGCCTTACGGCGGCTATAGCTCAGTCGGTTAGAGCGCAAGATTGTGGATCTTGAGGTCGAGGGTTCGAGACCCTCTAGCCGCCCCACCAATATCAGGAACTTACGGGCATCCACGCGATGCCCGTATCTGTTTTGCGTGCCAGAGATATAAATTATCAATATGCCGGAAGAAACACCGCTCGACTATTATGACGTGCTGCAGGTCAGCACGAGCGCCGAGCCGGAGACCATCAATCGCGTCTACCGGATGCTCGCGCAACGGTTCCATCCCGACAATCAGAAAACAGGCGACGAGAGCCGCTTCCGCGCGCTCCTCGAAGCCTACACAATTCTGAGCGACCCGGAAAAGCGAGCGCGGTATGACGTTGTGCATCAGCAGCAGCGGCAGGATCGCTGGCGGCTCGTGTCCACCGGCGCGCAGGTTGAGAACGATTTCGAGATGGAGCAAATCGTCCGGCTTACGGTGCTCGAAGTCCTCTACACCAAACGGCGCATGGAGCCGAGTGACCCCAGCATCTTTTCGCGCGATCTTGAGAGACTGACCGGCAGGCCGCGTGAGCATCTCGAGTTCACCATCTGGTATCTCGTGCAGAAGAGGTTGGTGACGCGCGACGATAATTCAAGCATGCACCTGACGGCTGAAGGCGCTGAATACTTGGAGCAGAGCTATCGCGCCAATTTACAGCAGAAGCGACTGCAAGCTTCCAACGAGAACAAGTGAGCCTGCGCGCACCGCGTGCCCTCAACACCCGCAGCCGGTAGTTCTTTTTAAGCTTCGATTATCCGCCGCGCTGTCGTCAGCAACATAAGCGCCTGTGGTAAAATCCATCACGTAAATGCGATTAACCTTTTACCGAAACAATACGCTGCCGACGGTCATACTTACGGGCGGTGTAAGAACTGCCCACTGACCACCGGCCACGAATCACTCTTTCAAGGAGAAATTCAGCAATGCCTTATCCAGAAATGTTCATTGCCCCGATGCGACAAGACCTGACGAACATCGGGGTTGAAGAGACTAGAAAGCCGGAGCAGGTCGAAGAAGCTCTGAACAAAAGCGACGGCACGGTGCTGGTCGTCGTCAACTCGGTCTGCGGCTGTGCGGCGGGCAAGGCCCGACCGGGCGTCGCCCTCGCGCTTCAGCACGAACGCCGCCCCGACCGCTCCATCACCGTCTTCGCCGGAGCGGACATTGACGCGACCGACACGGCGCGCAGCTACTTCGCGCCCTACCGCCCGTCGTCGCCACAAATCGCGCTCTTCAAAGACGGCCAGCTCGTCTATATGATGGAGCGTCATCAAATCGAAGGAAAATTCGCCGAGCAAATCGCGCGGGATTTAACCCAAGCCTTCGACGA
Organism: Pyrinomonadaceae bacterium; assembly: GCA_050999015.1. Lineage (GTDB taxonomy): Bacteria > Acidobacteriota > Blastocatellia > Pyrinomonadales > Pyrinomonadaceae > JBPCPQ01. Next base: position 25,383 of record JBPCPQ010000291.1, read on the forward strand.
GCACTGCGCATAATAAGGGATGAGGGCGGAAGGATGAGGGATGAAACAAAAAGTTCCTATTCATCCCTCATCCTTCCACCCTCATCCCTTCGTCTATGACCGCCCTCACTCTCTTAACGCCGATCCTCTCGCTCCCCCAACACCGCATCCCGCGCCTCGGCGCGACGGGCGCGCGGCGGCTCGCGCTCGCGCTGGCGAACGTCTCAGGCAAGGGAGACGCGGGCGAATCAACAATTGAAGACCTGCTCAATTACCTGCCGATGCGCTACGAGGATCGCTCGAACCTCGCGCGCATCAGCGACCTTTATGACGGACTTGAGGCTTCGCTCGAACTTTACGTCCGCGTCGCGGGCGGCTTTCAGGTGGGAAAGAATCGTTCGCCGAAAGCGCCGCCACTCTTCATTTTTGAGATTACGGCGAGCGACCCCGAACGAACGGGTAAGCCCGTCGTCGTGTGGTGGTTCGTCTCGGGACGACAGGCGCAGCGCATCGTCGCTTACAACCGCCAGCGGTTCGAGCGGAGCGTGCGCTTCATCGCGTTTGGCAGGTGGGAGTGGGACGCGCGCCGCAACACCTTTGCCTTACGCCTCAACAAACCCGATGAACTTGAAATGCTTCCCGGCACGTGGACGCCGCCGGAGCACGCGCTACTCCGCCTCACCGAAGACGGGGGACAGGGGTCGGGGGTCGGGGGTCGGGAAAAAGAAGAACAAGAGGGGGAAGGGGGAAAGGGAAAGGGAAAGGGAGATGCTCATGGTAATTCGGCAGCCTTGAGTGATGAAGCGGATGCGGGAGAAGAGTCATCTGGTGTTGCAGATGATCTTGAAGATGAAGATGAGGAGGGCGGGCACGATCCGGCGCTGGCGGCGATTCACGTCGGGCGGCGCGTGCCGGTGTATCGCAAGCTCGGAGAGTTTCGCACGAAGCGTCTGCGCGAGATTGTGCATGATGTCTTGGCGCGGTTAGATGACGAACAGATTGAAGAGACGCTACCCGCCGAATTACTCGTCCGGCAACACTTGGTCAGTCGCGTCGAAGCCGTGCGTCGCATCCACTTCCCAATCGAAGATGTGCCGCTCGCCGAATACGAGCGGGCGCGAAGTCCGGCGCACCTGCGTCTCATCTTCGAGGAATTTTTCTGGGTCGCGCTTGCCATCGCCGTCCGTCGCGGTGAAAGAATCAAGGAGCCGAAGGGCGCGCTGATCGAAGTCACCGACCGCGTGCGTGAACGGATGGACTCGATTCTTCCCTTCACCCTCACCGCCGCGCAACAACGCTCGCTGACGCGCATCCTCGACGACATGCAATCGGACGCCCCGATGAATCGTCTCTTGCAGGGTGATGTCGGCAGCGGTAAAACGGTGGTCGCGCTGCTGGCGATGCTCGCCGCGATGGAGAACGGCTACCAGTCGGCGCTGATGGTGCCCACAGAAATCCTCGCTGAGCAACACGCGCGCAACATTAAACGCATGCTCGCCCCGACGCCTTACCGCGTCGAGATGCTCGTCGGTTCCTTACGCGCGGGCGAGAAGCGAAAACTTCATGCCGCGCTCGCCGAAGGCGAAGTCCACGCCTGCATCGGGACGCATGCGGTGATTCAGGAGGCAGTGTCGTTCAGCAAGCTCGGCCTCGTCGTGATTGACGAGCAGCACCGCTTCGGCGTGCTGCAACGCGCGGCGCTCCGCGAGCGCGGTTTCAACCCGGACGTTTTAGTGATGACCGCGACGCCGATTCCCCGTTCGCTCGCAATGACCGTCTACGGTGACCTTGATGTATCGGTGATTGACGAACTGCCGCCCGGAAGGACGCCGATTAAAACCGTCGTCGTCGGCGAGGATCAGCGCGCGGGCGTTTATAAAGGCGTCGAGCGCGAAGTGCGGAGCGGGCGTCAGGTTTACGTCGTTTATCCGCTCGTCGAAGAATCGGAGAAGATGGATTTGAAAGACGCGACGCGGATGTTTGAACAACTGCGCGACCGAGTGTTTCCGCATTTCCAGATCGGTCTGCTGCACGGCAGAATGAAAACTGCGGAGAAGGAAGAAGCGATGCGCGCCTTCGTCTCCGGCGCGACGCAGGTACTCGTCGCCACCACGGTCGTCGAAGTCGGCGTTGACGTGCCGAACGCCTCGGTGATGGTGATCGAGCACGCCGAGCGCTTCGGCCTCTCGCAGCTTCATCAATTGCGCGGGCGCGTCGGGCGCGGCGCGGAGAAATCCTTCTGCGTGCTGCTCGCTTCCGACAAACAAACGAGTGTCGCGCGCGCGCGCCTCGGCATCATGGAGGAAACGTCGGACGGTTTTCGCATCGCCGAGAAAGACCTCGAACTTCGCGGCCCCGGCGAAGTGATGGGCACCAGACAATCAGGCGTCCCAGTGTTCCGCGTCGGCAATCTCGTGCGCGACATCGAGATTCTGGAAGAAGCGCGGCGCGAAGCCGATTACTATTTCACCGCCCGCAAGCGCACGCGCGAAACATCCCAACTCATCGAGCGCGTGCGCGCCGACGTGCGCTTCGGATTGGCTGCCGTCGGGTGATGAACTAACAGTGATGGAAGAAATGAAAACATTAAATGGAAAAAGAAAGGTGAATGCGTAACCGCTTTTACCATCCACTTTCTCTCTTTCCCTTTTCCCACTTCTGAATCCTGTCTATCCTGTCCATCCTTGTTAGGTTTTCTTATTTTGGTGTAGAGAGTAAATCAATGATTCACGCCCTTAAATGCCCGTCCTGTTCCGCGCCCTTAGATCACGATGACGACAGCGCGAGCCGTACTATCCGCTGCCCATTTTGCAACAACACGGTGATCGTCCCCGACGCTTTGCGCCGCACCCGCTCGCTACCCGCCCTGCCGCACCAAAAGACTTCGGTGGTTCCCCTTCTGGTTATCGGGGTGGTGGTGTCCGTCGTCCTCGTCGCGGGCGTGGTCGTAACGATTGCGATTTCCTTCCTCCGCCCAGCGCGCGTCGCCAACGTCTCGCCAACCCTGCCGCGACAAACGCTCGACATCCCGCGCCCACCCACGCCAAAGACGAATCCTTCGCCCGCCGGCTTCGCCTCTGTCACGCTCCAGTTCGGCAGCGAGGGCACGGGGGCGGGGACGTTCACCGATGCGCGGCACGTCGCCGTTGACGGCGAGGGGCGCGTTTATGTTGGCGAGTATTCGGGAGGCCGCGTGCAGGTCTTCGACGCGGCGGGCAAGTTCATCACGCAATGGATCGCGGACGCGAAGATGCCGATGCGCGGATTGGCCGCTGACCGTAAAGGCACGGTCTACGTCGTGCAGCGCGGCAAGATTGAAAGGCGTGAGGGAGAGAGCGGGGCGCTCCTCGGAGTAGTTCAGTATTCGGACGGCTCTG
>JBPCPQ010000429.1:0-11242 GCA_050999015.1 Pyrinomonadaceae bacterium
AACAATCTCACGGGTGCTGCGCTGATCGCCAATTCTTTCGGATGTCAGGTGGTCGTTGACTTAGCGTTGCGGCATCCGTCACTGGTTGAACGAGCGATACTGATCGCGCCGACGATTGATCCGACGCGGCGGACGCCGTGGCAACAGGTCGCGCGCTTTCTGCTCGACATTCCGCGCGAGCCGCTCTCGCTGATCCCCATCGCGCTTTGGGATTACCTCAACGCCGGCATTCTGCGCGGCTTGCGGACGCTCAGCCACGCCTTACAACATCGAATCGAAGAAAAGCTTCCGCACATGAATGTCCCGACGCTCGTGGTGTGCGGCGAACGCGACCCCATCGTGCCGCGCGACTGGGCTGAACAAGCCGCGCGACTGTTACCTGCCGGCAGGCTGCACGTCATCCCCAACGCCGCGCACGCCGTTAACTTCAATTCGCCGGAAGAACTCGTTCGCGTGGCGCTACCTTTTCTGCGCAGTAGAGAATGTGAAGGGAATTCAATGAAAGAAGAGGGCGCGGTTAAAACGTAAAGGCGCGCTGTGTAGAGATGGTACGCCCGGTAGGAGTCGAACCTACAGCTTCTTAGCAATCACAAAATGTCTGTTCAGAGACTGAGGCACGTTTTTAAGATAGCCGCGCATTTTGCACGGACACGATGTCTGTGCGAGAATCCGCCTTACGCGCCTGTAGCTCAGTGGATAGAGCACCTGCCTCCGGAGCAGGGGGCCGCAAGTTCGAGTCTTGCCAGGCGCATTTATTTACCAACTCCGCGATGTGTCGCTCCCAAGTATAATCCGCCGCCCACCTCACAAGTTTCGCTTGACCATTTCTCATTTGCATCCTTGTTATCGTTATTTGAACGGAGAAAAATCAATTAAATTACCCACTGCCTCGCGGGGCCAGATTTTGGTGTTAGTGAATTGATCGAGCGCCATCAGAAAATCTGCGACGCGCTCATAGCGCGCGTTCGGGTCGCGTTGCAAAGCGCGCGTGATGACGGCTTGAAGTTCTTCCGGGACTTTTCGGTTGAGGCGGCGGAGCGGCGGCGGGTCTTCGGTTAACTGCGGGTAGCGTGCGGCGAGCGTGGCGTGCGGATCGGTGTAGGCTTCGCTCGCGCGAAAGGGACGTGCGCCGGTAAGTAGTTCAAACAGCAGCGCGCCGAGGCCGTAAATATCGGTGCGCGGCGTGAGCGGCTCGCGCAGGATTTGTTCGGGCGCGAGGTATTGCGGCGTACCGGAAAAATCCGGTGGCCGCCGTCCGCCCTTCCATTTCCACACCACGCCGAAGTCGAGCAGCACAGGGCGACCGCCGCGCGTGATGATGTTGGACGGCTTCAAATCGCGGTGAATATAGCCTTGTTCATGCGCGTAAGCGATGGCCGCGCCGACGTGCTGCACGATGATGATTGCCTCTTCAATGCCGAAATGTCCTTCTTCCTTCAATCGGTCGCGCAGTGTTTGCGAGCCGATGTGTTCGAGCAGAAGGTAGGGAAGCCGCGCGCGATGATTGTGCTCGATCAATCGCACAATGCCGGGATGTCGCAGACGCGCGAGCGCACGTCCTTCGTCGTGCAGCAATTGTCGCCACTTCGCGTCGCGCTCATCTTCGGGGCGAAGGCGCTTACAAACGAGCGGGGTACACAATACGTGATGCCACACCGCGAACACGTCGGCGTTCATGCCGCGCGCGATACGGTAAGCAATCGTGAAGTCGTCAATGCGGATGCCGGGTTGCGGTTCGATTGAAACGACTGACGCGGATTCGTGCGCTTTCATAGCGAGGAAGAATACATGATGACTGCGATAGGTGAAGAGAACGAAAGAGGTTGACGAAGCACGCAAAAGCAGAGTGGTGAGATAAAAGCTTCCTACTTTCTCTCACCACTCTGCCTTATCGTGTTCTGAATTTATCCGGTCTGCTGAATTATTTATTGCCGGAATCTTTTTGGCCGCCGCCGGCAGAAGTGCCCTGACCTTGTTTCTGCTGGGAGTCGCCCATTTGGCCTGTGCCTTGTCCGGCCATGTTTTCCTGAGTCTGACGCTCGCCGGGACGCGGCGGATGACCGTCGCCGGTTGTCGAATGTGTATCTTGGCCGGTTGTTTGGTTCTGCGGGAAACCGCCTTGCTTATCTTTCTGGTCTGCCATTGTCCTGTTCTCCTTCTCAAGTGTATCTCGTTGTGTACGGGATGAGTCCATCGCTAAAGGCTCTTCCGTACTTGAAAGGCTTGATTGGCAAGACGCATGCCCTCAACTACTGAAACAGGACTAAGCACAGAAAAGTTAAAATCATGTGAGACTCGCATGAAGGACGAAAGAGAACGGAAAGGGGTAAAGGGTATTTGAGGCGAGACAACGACTGCTCATTTCTTTTCCCCTTTAATCTCACATCGAAGAGAGGCGACCTTTTCTGTGCATGCTAAAGTCGGGGTCGTTGTTACAACCCCATCAATTCTTTCACATACTTCGGCGCAGGTGAGCCGAAGGAAAGCATCTGGTCGTGCATACGTTTCATGTCCATCACCTTTCCGTGCTTCCGCTCATACGCCTGACGGATGTCGTTGACTTCGAGGTTGCCCACGTAGTAAGTCGAGAGTTGCGTTGACGAGAGATTGGCACGACGCCATTTGCCCGCCGCTTCGCCTTCTTCCTGAAAGCCTTCTTCCATCATCAAGCGCATCGCTTCTTGTTCGGTCATACCGGCGGTGTGTATGCCTTGATCGAGCATCGCGTTAATGATGAGCCGGAGGCGCATCTTGAGTTGCTGCATCTTCACTTCCGCGCCGCCGTAACCGTTCTCCGCCATAACCTGCTCGGCATAGACCGCCCAGCCTTCGACGAACGTGCCCGAAGAGAAGATCGCACGCACGAGTGTCGGCGCGCGGAAGCGATTTGAGTGGGCGAGTTGCAGGTAGTGTCCCGGCATCGCTTCGTGGATCGTTAAATCCTGCAACATGAAATCGTTGTATTCGCGGAAGAACGATTCGGCGCGTGCGGGCGTCCAATCGGCGGGCGTCGGGCTTATTGCGTAAAAGGTCGTACCGTTCTTCTCCAAAGGTCCCGCCGAATCGCAATAAGCGACGGCGACGCCGCGTTGAAACTCCGGCATGACGATGATGTTCACAGGTTCATCAGGGATTGTGATGAAGTTCTTCGCACGCACGAAGTCAGTGGTTTCTTTCAGCGTATCTTTCGCGCGCGGCACAATCGTTTCGTTCGTCGGTCGTTGCTCGGCGAGTTTCGCAAGCACAATTTTGATGACGCCTTTGGGGTCGCGGAGCTTCGCGCCGTTCGCCTCGGCGGGAAAAAACTTGCGATGAAGTGGAAGCGCAATCTGGTACATCTCATCTTGTGTGCGCTTCAAATCCCCTTGCGCGCGGCGCATGATTTCTTCTTTCGAGAGGTCTGAAGCGAGCGAGTAGCGCAGCTTCTGACGAAACTTCGCGTGGCCGATACGGAAGTCGCCGGTCGAGCGCGGCAATAACTCCTTTTCGAGAAACTGCCCGTAATCTTCGAGCGCGCGCTTTGCTTTATCCTGAGATGGGGCGAGCGTGGCGCGCATCTGCGGAGCTTGCAGGATGAACCTTTCGAGTTCCGTCGTGATGAGAGCGATGTTGCCTTTGTTCTGAATGATCGCGGTCTCTGTATGAACGCGCGGCGGATTTTTCAGATTCGCACGCGCCGCCGCGACGACCGCTGGTATCCCTTCGAGCCGCCCTTTGACGCTCGCGAGGCGTTCGCTCAGCGGCGCGAAGTCGCGCGCAACGAGCGCATAGATGGCGCTGCCCATGTTGTAAGCGAGCGGGTTCCATTCGTGCTCGCGCAAAGTGTCAATTGCGAAAAGACGTCTCTCCAGCTGTTCGCGCAGGATGCGATAGTCAACGCTATTCTGCGCCCCAAGTTTGCGCGCTTCGATCTTCTTCAGTTCGTCGAGATACTTCGCCGTGACTTCGCGCGCACGGCTGACGCCTGCGATGCTGTAATCGCCGAGGCGCGCATCATAGCGGTGATCGCCAAGCGCGGTCGAAGTCTCTGGACTGAGGCGCAAGAGTTCTTCGATATAACTGTGCGCGAGCGTCTCGAAGCGGCTGTCGTCAGCGCGTCCGCGCCCGTTTGCGATTGTCAGGGAGGAGAAGAGGAGCGCGACGGTCACGGCTAAAATGATGGCAGTTCGCATCAAGATTGTTCCTTTCGGGATCGTGTTTAAGAGACTTCGTAGAGAGTCGCCGGAGGCGGTATTCATGTACTCCGCTGTGATGGCAGTCTCAACGAGACGGCAACACGCTCGGCAGCCCTTTAATCTCACATCTGCGAAATCAGTTCATAGCGGCGCGCTTTCGGCTGCGCGGCGGCGCGCTGTTGGCGAACGAGTTCTGTTTCGAGATCGTCTAACGCCTTCATCGCGTTTTTGACTTCGGTTGTAAGGTTATCCTGCAAGGGAACATGAACCTGCCGCCAACTCGCAAAATGGACGGTGTTGTGCTTTAACGTGAGCGCGTGAACCGCCGCCGCTTGCTTCGTCATCGGCGTCTGGAGTGTTGCCAGATTGATGCCTTCGCCGAGTTGCTCTTTTGTAAAGCTTCCGACTTCTTCATTGTCAATCTTAAGTGTGTAGCGTGGCGCGCTGAGTCCGGCCACGCGAAGCATTTGCCGGTTCAAATTACTGACTACATCCGATGAGCGGACGGCGAGCGCGAGCGCGGCGTCTTTCATGTCGAGTGGGAGCGGCAGCGCATTATCTTCCTGTGTCCAGCGCAACCCGTCTTGACTCAAGCCCGTTACCTTCGAGTTGTCCGCGCGCACTAACTTTCGTGTGGCGGCGTCAATCTCGATTGATGACACGATTGCCGGCGCGTTCCATGCTCTGAGTAGCGCCTCGGCCATCAGCAGATGCCCGCCCGGCCCCGGATGCACGCGGTCGGGGACGATCCTCTGCGCGAGGCTCGCGTCCGTATCATTCGCCTTGCGGAGCGCGCCGACCACCGACGTGTTCAAATCGGCGACGTGATGCCCCTCCTTCTGCGCCAACTCTTTGATGAATCCGCCGTAGCGAACGAGCACCGCGTTGTAACCTCCGTCGAACGTCGGCGCGCGCGTCACGTCGTCGTAGGGCGAGGGCTGGATGAGCGTCAGGCGTGCGTTCGGCAGCGCGCTTTTGAGCGTCCGCGTAATATGCTGATAGCCGGTCGTGAAAGTGTCGAAGATGGCCGCGTCGTGCGCTTTGTAGCTGGCGTCGTTCATGCCGAGCATAATGGTGACGACGGTCGGCTTGTAGGCGATCACGTCGCGCCGGAGCCGCTCGTCAATCTTCCCGCCGCCGCCGCCGGTCACGCGGTCGCCGCCCCAGCCCGAATGAACGAAACCGACGTTCATTTTAGGGAAGCGCGTCACGACATAAGTCTCGACGAACGTCGTGTAAAGTCTTTGGTCGGTGATGCTGTCGCCATAGAAAACCACGCGGTCTCCGTCCTTCAGGTAAAAGCCGGATTGGGCGTATGCCGCGCTCGCAACCAACAAAAGCAGGATCAGCACTGACGCGAAGCGATGGACTTTTTTCATCAATTCCTCCGTGGCGAAAAGAATGTGTGTCGAGTGAAGTGTCCGCTTCAATATGCGGCGGGAGCGCTCCCCACCGGAGATTGACGCACCACACAAAAAGTATTGAGCGCATTGTTCTATGCCAGATGTCGCAACCGTTAGTCAACGATTCCTGAAGCGCGGATGATTCTCAAGACAAGTGTCTGCTACGAAGGCAGTCCCGATTAGTTGTCGTTCGTCGCGTACACATCGTATGCTCGCGGACGTTCATCGCAAAAGATTTCGGATGAGAGAGTCCGCGCGCATCGCATGACGGAACAAAATTATTACTCGCAGGTGATCGAACTTCTCCGCATGGAGGCGGACGCCATCGCGTGTGCCGCCGGGCGACTCCGGCGCGACGAGGTGGAACGCGCCATCAAACTTCTCGATTCCTGCGCGGGGAAAGTGGTCGTCGTCGGCGTCGGCAAGTCGGGCAACATCGCGGGGAAGATCGCCGCGACGCTAACCAGCACGGGCACGCCGTCAGTTTATCTGCACCCTTCGGACGCGCTGCACGGCGGCATCGGGGTCGTTAAATCCGAGGACGTGGTGATCGCGCTCAGTAACAGCGGCGAGACTTACGAGTTGCTCGAAATACTGCCGTACCTGAAACACCGGCAGACCGCGATTATCGCCATCGTCGGAAACCTTCAGTCAACGCTGGCGCGGCGCGCGGATGTTGTCCTCGACGCCTCTGTGGACGGGGAAGCCTGCCCGCTCAATCTCGCGCCGACGACGAGCACGACCGTCGCGCTCGCCATCGGCGACGCGCTGGCGATGACGCTCATGAGGGTAAAAGGTTTTCAGGCGGAAGACTTCGCGCTCAACCATCCGGCGGGACGTCTCGGCAAGCGTTTGACGCTCAGGGTCAGCGACCTGATGCACGCGCAGGAGTGTGGCCCCGTCGTGAGCCGCGACGCCACACTCCTCGAAGTCGTGGGTGCGATTAGCGGCGGCGGCCTCGGCGCGGTCAACGTCGTGGACGAAACCGGGCGTCTGATCGGAATCATCACCGACGGCGACGTGCGGCGGGCGCTGCAAAAAGGAAAACTCGCCGACCTCGAAAGCCTCCGCAGCGCAGATGTGATGACTCCGAATCCCGTGCTCGTCACACCGGACGCGATGGCTTACGCGGCGCTACGACTGATGGAAGATCGCCCGTCGCAAATCTCCGTTCTCCCGGTCGTGGACGGCGAGGGGAGCTGTGTCGGTCTGCTCAGGCTGCACGACATCATCCGCAGTGGATTATGAGGGGCGAGGCAAAAGTAAAAAGGCAAAAGGTAAAAGTACGATCACTACTCAGCCGCGTGAGCGGCTTGATGAATTTAGCCGTGTCCTTCAGTGTACGGAACGAAACGCATAAAGATTTTAACGTCGCGTGAGCGATGGTTGAATCCTGTCTGACAGAATGAACAAGAAACTTTTGACCACAACTCAATTCTTAATACTGACGGGGACATTGTGTCTATTACTCGTCATTGTGCCGGCGCACGCTCCGGCACAGATCAGCGTAATGCAGGATGGCCGCGCGCGGCAGGCGCGGACGTTCCCGGCGGGCGAAGTGCTCGTCACGCTCAACGAGGAGTTGTTCAACGCCCTGCTGAATGCGATGCTTTCGGGGGAAAAGCCTTTGACGTTTCCGCTAACGCGCAACGCGCAACGCACGGGGGGCGGGGAACCGAAAACTTCCGGGGCCTATTGCGCGAGCGAGGTCACGTTACTGCGGGAGAGCGGCGGGGTGCGGACGGCGGTCGTGTTCCGCGACGGAAAGATTACCGCGCCAATCGCCTTTCGCGGCTCTTACGAAGCGCCGCTCCTCGGCTGCTTGAAGTTTGAAGGCTCGTCGGCAACCACGTTTAATCTTGTGTTCGACGCGACGCGGCAGGCATTGACCGGGCGCGTCACCGTGCAAAGTATCAACCTCACGGACACGCCGGCGATGTTGAGTAGTACGCTCACCGGCTTGGTGCAGACGGCGATTGACAATCGCATCAATCCAATCGAGATTCTGCGCGCCGACCAACTCGGCGCAAAACTACCCGTTGCGCCGGACACCGTGCTGCGCCTCCGCGCCAAAGAAATACGAAATGAGGTTGTGGGGAAGGAATTGCGTCTGCGCATTTTTTATGAAGTCGGGCGCGATGACTAACGCCAGTTGTGGAAGGAATCGCCCGGAGGTGAGCGCGTAAACCGAAAAGCTTGACGCTCAAGTTTGCGCGACCTTACAATCCACGTCGCGCCCCCGTTAAGGGCAAATCTCTCATGCCCTGTTAAGTGTTGACGACAGGAGAACTGGAACACACAAATGCAAGCCCGCACGCAACGCCAGAAGGAAGTTCTCGAATACATCACTCGTTTCATCGAGCGGCACGGCTACGAGCCGTCGTATGCGCAGATCGCGCGCCATTTCGGCGTGTCGTCGAAGGCGACCATTGCGAAACACATCGAGGCGCTCGAACGGCGCGGGCTAATCGCGCGCCGCCGCGCTGACGGCGCGTTCGGCCTCAGCGTGCAGGTGGAGGAGACCGCCGGCGACGCGACGTGTGAGGTTGCGCTTTTGGGGCGCATCGCGGCGGGCACGCCGATTGACACCATTGAAGACCGGGAGACGATCACCGTGCCGCGCTTCCTTTTGGGTCGCGTGCGCCCTAACCAAGTCTACGCGCTGCGCGTCGCGGGCGATTCGATGATTGACGAGCACATCTGCGACGGCGACATCGCGCTGATTGAGAATCGCACCGAAGCGCGCGACGGCGAGATCGTCGTTGCCCTCATCGAAGGCAACCGTGCGACGCTCAAGCGCCTTCATCGCTTCGGGGCCGAAGTCGAACTCAGACCGGCCAACTCACAACTCGATCCCATCCGTTTACACGCCTCGCAGGTCGCCGTGCAGGGCATCTTTCGCGGACTGCTCCGACCCGCTACATGAATCGGTCGAGAGTCTGGAATCTGAAGTCTGGAGTCAAAATCCCAATGCCTTCGACTCCAGACTTCAGACTCTCGACTCCAGACTCTTTTTTACAAGTAGCGTAAGCGAACATTTCAGCGTTCGGTCTGTACGGCTTTTGCGCAAATTGAATCAGCGCAATGGCCGTTTTTGTTGTCGCCCCGTTCTCCCGCTGCTGGCACAGTGCTTGCCGCTTTTGTCTCGAACCAACAACAATTGAAACGCGGATGACCGCTTTCGCAGCGGTTGCCCAAATCAAAATTTCTTACGGCAAGGAGCTAATTGTATGACTGAGAAAGTTCAATCCGACACAAAGAAGGTAGCGATTCTTATTGAGCAGAATGTCGAGGATGTCGAGTTTCAGATTCCTTACAACGCGCTGCAAAAAGCGGGCGCCGAAGTGACCGTGCTCGGCTCGCGCGTTAACGAGAAGTACGCGGGCAAGGGGGGACTGTTGTCAATTCAGGCTGACGCGACGACAACCGACGCGCGCGCCGAAGATTTCGACGCCGTGGTGATTCCCGGCGGAATGGCACCTGACAAGATGCGGACCAACATGAAGACCGTGCGTTTCGTTCAGAACGCTCTCAACGGCGGCAAACTCGTCGCCGCAGTTTGTCACGGCCCGCAGGTCTTGATCGAAGGAGACTTGTTGAAGGGTAAACGCGCGACCGGCTTTCGCGCGATTCGGAAAGACATGCAGAACGCCGGCGCGAATTACGAAAATTCTCCGCTTGTCGCCGACGGCAATTTGATTACGTCGCGCCGCCCGGCTGATCTGGCCGTGTTCACCGCCGCGATCATTCGCCGCCTCGGTTTGAGCATCAAGAATACGGAACTGCCTGACGAGAACAACGCGAATGCCGAATGGTGGCAGTCGGCGGAAGAATGGGGCGGCTCCACTAAGAGCGAGATTGTTGACGGCATCAACACTGCGATTCGCGGCGAGCGTTACGCCCTCACTGCGTTCGAGAAATACGCCGAGAAAGCGACCGCGCAGGACTTGCGCGACCTCTTTAACGAAATCGTTGTGAGCAAGCGCCGCCACGTCGAGCGTCTCGAAGCGCGTCTCGCGGCATTCGGAGAGACGGAGACGTTTCAGGCGGCGGGTAGCGGCGCGTGGGCGACGTTGAAGAGTTGGATACAATCGAGCGACGACACGGCGCTGATGGGGCGCGCCATCGGCGACTTGCAGACCGGCGTTGTTGACTCCTTTAACATGACGACGAAGTACACCGACCCCGTGACGACTGCGATTTACGACGAGATCGAAATAGACCTTGCGAAGCACGAGCAACGCGTGGCCGATCTTTACCACTCGCGTCTCGGCTCGTCGGGCGAAACACAACCTGCGAAGCCGACCACCGGCGCTGCCGTTACCGCGTAGGGTGCTTCAGAGGTTTTGCTCAGGTACTTAAAAGTGAAAGCGCTCCGATGCTTATTGCACCGGGGCGCTTTTCTTTGCGCTTAAATCTACAGCCTCATTCTTACCATCGCACATCGTAACGAGCGAACCCGACGCGCCATAAGCCTTCACCGAGGACGGGAATCTCGCCGTCGAGGGTGAGCGGCGACGCGGGCGGGCGGCGGACGCGGTAGGTGCGGCCTGAAGGCGCTCCGATTGAGAGCGTGACGCTATCGGGGGTGACGGCGATCACCGTCGCGTCGCGCCAATCTTTACGGCAGCGCAGGATTATGTGAGCGCCGATAGGGAGCGAACCGAGCGTCGGAATGTTTGCACAGGCAGGCGAAGTGTCGTCGCTACAAGACGGCGCGAGGCCGCCGGGAACGAGCGCGATGGCTTCGGTCTCCGGCGACCTCGAAATGTTTGTACTCACGTGAAATCCGTTTAGATGTCGAGCGGGTCTTCAAACGGCAGGTCAGGCTGGCTCGGCTGATCCTTACTAACCGCGTAAGCTCGAAGCGCGAGCGACAGGATGGCGAACGCGAGACCGACCCAGATTAGCGCCCAGAAGATTTGAGGAATACCTGTGGCCTGCGCCATGTTCGTCGCGTCGGTGTGTGTGCCGAGTGCAAAAGGCGACGACATGAATAGCACGTTCTTCAAATCGAACAGCGCATTGAGTACACACTGAACCGCGAGAAAGCTGACGAGAAAAGTTGCGACGCGCGGTGTGGCGAATCTCGCCGCCGCGATCAGGCCGGCGGGGAGCGCAACGCCAGCCACGAGCGTGAACAGACTCGGCAGCGACCCGTGCATCAGCGGGCTGAAGAAGCCATAGGCGACGGTCAGGATAAGAATCAGCGCGGCGGAGCCGACGAGGACGAAGCGCGCGGCGACAGTGCGGCGGATCAACATCAGAAGCATCGTGCCGAAGGCCATCGCGCCGAGGTATCCGGCGCTTGAGACGAACATCTGCGAAAATAAACCGCCGGTCGTCGAATAGACCTCTCCGCTTCCGTTCAATGCGACACTCAGACTCTGAACGGTATTTCCCGTCAGAAGCGCGGCGATGGCGTGGCCGCCTTCGTGGATGAAGGTGACGAAGATGCGGAACGGGTAGGTCAGAATCTCGGCGAAGGGAATGAACCACAGGAAAACGGTCAGCGCGGCGGCAAAAAGCAGCGTGCGAACTTGTGGTCGGGCGTCGTGAGCGATGTTAATTCTCATTTTGAAATCTCCGCTTAACAATTAAATTCGGTTTGGACTCTCGCCATGTGATACGTCATTGTACGACGAAGCGTTCGGGAAAAGAAAT
>JBPCPQ010000276.1:0-12648 GCA_050999015.1 Pyrinomonadaceae bacterium
ATTAAATCGAGTTTGTAGACGCCTTGCGGCGAACTGTCAACAATTATTTCTTTGTCTTTTCTTACGAAGAAATGGATTGCCGTCGAAGACAAGGTTTCATTACGAATCGCCACTTGGTGAAGTGAGAGACGCGCGCACTTTCTTCATGTCTTCCCACACCTCACGCTTCTTCGACGGGTCGCGCAAAAGATACGCGGGGTTGAACGTCGGCATCAATTGCATTCCCCGGTAGTCGTGAAATTCGCCGCGCAATTGCGAGATTGGTTTCTTCGTGCCGAGCAGCGCGCGCGTCGGGGTGTTGCCGAACGAAATGATGATACGCGGTTTGGCGACTGCGAGTTCTCGGTGAAGATAGGGCGTGAAGAAGGAAAGCACGTCGGGTGTCATCTCGTCGCCCGTCGAAATAATCTTGACCGTGTTCGTCAGGTAACATGCCTCACGCCTGAGACCGATAGCCGCGAGAATGCGCTCCAGCATTTGCCCCGCCGGCCCCATGAATGGCTTGCCGCTATCAATATCAGGCGGCCCCGGCGATTCGCCGACCACCGCTACGCTCGCGTTAGGCGGCCCCACGCCGAAGATAAAGACGCGCTCCCTAAATTGCGGCACTCGTCCCGCGCGTTCAACCATCTCGGCGTTCACTTCGTCGAGCGTCTCGTTCGATTCGGGCTGTGCCTGATCGAGGAATAAAGATTCCTGCATGTGGGTACAGTGTTCAGTTTTGAGTTTTCAGTTTTCAGCCTTATGTTTCATCTCACCTGACGCGGTGTGTGATTTCAGCCGTCGAAGACGGCGACAGCATAAAGCCCCGTGCGATGCCGCCTTGCGGTCGAGCGCGGGGTATCGCCGCAAAGCATCACCAAGCCCGCGCGAGCGGGCGGCAGCGCGCTGTTTGCCACGCGCTGTCGCTATCTTCGATAGCTCGCACGTCTTTTTGCTTACCCAGCACTCCGCTTCGCGTCGTACTGGGCTGTACTCCCGTCGCCCGCTCGCGCGGGCCAAGAAACGGCTTCCGCGTCAGGTGAGGTTTCAGAATCAAAAAAAGATGCCTTTACACAAACACGTCGCGTAGCGGCGAAGGTAAATACTATGTTCGTGATTGATGAATAGACTTCAGGCGCTTTTACCTTTCGGGGTCGCATGTCCAACCTGAAAACTCAAAACTGAAAACTACTTTTTCGTTTCGTTCAGATAATCGCGCACCTTCTTCATGTCGTCCCATGTCTCGCGTTTCTTCGACGGGTCACGCAGAAGATAGGCCGGATGGAAAGTGGGCATCACTTTGATGCCGGCGTAGTCCTGAAACTGGCCGCGCAGCTTTGTAATGCCTTCTTTGGTGTCGAGCAGATTCTTCATCGCGGTATTGCCCATCACCACGATCACTTCTGGTTGAACGACCGCGACATCGCGGAGCAGAAACGGCTTACACGTCGCGGCCTCTTGCGGCGTTGGTGTGCGGTTCTGCGGCGGGCGGCAGCGGTTGACGTTGCCGATGAAAACGTCCTCGCGCTTCAATCCGATGGCCTCGATGATCTTGTTGAGCAACTGCCCGGCGCGACCGACGAACGGGCGGCCTTGTGCGTCTTCATCCGCGCCCGGCGCTTCGCCGACGAACATCAAACGCGCGTTCGGGTTGCCCTCGCTATTGACGACGCGGTTGCGGCTCTGGCTCAGAGGGCAGCGGATGCATTCGCCGATGTCGGCGCGAATGTCTTCGAGCGTCTCATTCGTGCGCGGCAAGCTCGCTTCGTCCATCGGCGTGATCTCGCCGAAAAGCGTGTCCATGTGCGCAGGCGTGTCGGCGGGGGGGGCGGTTGATTTGCGTGTCGGTCGTTTAGCCATTTCCGTTTGATCTTGCAAAGACGCCGCGACGCCTCCGGCGAGAGGCGCATCAGCGTAAGGTTTCATTGTCGGCGTTGTTGGTCTTTGTTCCGCATCGGCGTTGCGCCGGAGTGCTGACGAAAGTCGCGCCGTGTTTGCGGGGGTCGGAAGTGCGGCGCTCGCCTGCGGCGCGAATTGAGTTTCGGTCGTCGTCACGCCCGCGCCGTCGAATCCGTCGCTGTCGAATCCGTCAATGCCAAGCTCATGCATGTACGAGGCTGACTCGGCCAAATCCTCCGCGAGAGCCAGCAGCGTTGCTCTTATCTGCGACTGATCTTCCATACTAATTGCGCCCGCTCTGTCGCAGGCGCGCGACTTCATCAAGGACGCGGTGCGCGACGGCGAGCTTCGACATTAACGGCAGTTCGACGTGTGTGTCACGGTCGTGGGCGATGAGCGAAATAATGTTGGTTTCAGTGTCGAAGCCTGCGCCGTTTTGGGTTACATCGTTCGCCACAATCGCGTCCAGTTGCTTCCGCGTCATTTTGTCTTTCGCGTGGCGAAGCACGTCGTCAGTCTCGGCGGCAAAGCCGACGACGAGCAATCCTTCGTGACGTCGTTTTGCGACATCCGCGAGAATGTCTTTCGTTGGCTCAAGCGTCAGCGTCAGCGCTGCGCCGGATTTTTTTATTTTGTCGGCGGCGCGCTCGACGGGGCGGTAATCCGACACGGCGGCGGCGGCGATGAAGACGCTTGCCCGCGAAATCTCATTCATCACCGCGTCGTGCATTTCTTCCGCCGACGCGCCGCGCACCAAACGAATCCCGGCGGGCGCTGTCGCCGTCGTGATGCCGGCGACGATTGTGACGTCAGCGCCGCGCGCGCGGGCGGCCTCGGCGAGTGCGAAGCCCATCCGACCCGACGAGCGGTTGGAGATGAAGCGCACCGGATCAATCTCTTCGCGCGTCGCGCCAGCGGTGATTAAAATTCGTTCGCCCGACAAATCACGCTTCGATTCGTCAAGGCTTCGCGTCGCGGCCTGATTCAAGATGTCGAGCGCGGCGGCGACGATTCTCTCAGGGTCACTCAGGCGTCCGGGGCCGAACGTGCCGCACGCCATCTCGCCCGCGTCAGGCTCGACGACGTACACGCCGTCGGCGCGGAGTTGCGCGAGGTTGCGCACCGTCGCCGGGTGTTGCCACATCGTCGTGTTCATCGCCGGGGCAATTAAGACCGGCGCGGTGCAGGCGAGGTAAGTCGAGGTCACAAAATCGTCGGCGATGCCGTTGGCAAACTTCGCAAGGATGTTGGCAGTCGCGGGGGCGACGAGAAAGAGGTCAACGGTCTGCGAAAAGGTGATGTGAGCAATCGGGTCGGGATTGTCGGGCGCGTAGTCGTCAACAACGACGTGCTCGCCGGAGAGCGCGCGAAATGTTAGCGGCGTGATGAATTCGCATGCGCGCTTCGTCATGGCGACGCGCACCTGACAATTCGCGCGCTGCAATTCGCGCAAGACCTCGGCGGCTTTGTACGCCGCGATGCCGCCGGAAACGCAGAGCGCAACTCGCTTTCCGGCATGCCGTGCGGAAGAAGCGTCTGAAATTGTGACAACGCTTGATGACATCTGTATTGGTGCTGTGAATGTAG
This sequence comes from Pyrinomonadaceae bacterium, assembly GCA_050999015.1. Lineage (GTDB taxonomy): Bacteria > Acidobacteriota > Blastocatellia > Pyrinomonadales > Pyrinomonadaceae > JBPCPQ01. The sequence continues at coordinate 3,469 of JBPCPQ010000276.1, forward strand.
CATCGCCGGGATGGAGCGCGCAATCGCACCGCCAGTTGAATCCACGATGCTCTTTATAAACGCCGGCTACTTCTGAAACGGGTAAGTTTACGTGGGCGGCGCGCACGGTGAATGTTGTGGTAAACTTTTTTTCACCGTACACAGTAAAGCTTTGACCAAGTTGCCAAAAGACGGTTTGAATGCCGAGTATCTCTGGGGCGTGTAAGATTGATTACGAGGAAGCTTAGAATCCTTCGCACCGGCTTACTACTGCTGCTCTTTGGCGCAGTGAGTTTCGGCGCGGCGTCGGGACAGGGTAAACGCGCGGCGCGCGCGAAGAGTGAGTTCGGGCCAGTTGTGCAATCTTACCTCGGCTACTTGCGTGCGCAGCAGGAAGTGGTTGACGACCGCGTGAGTCGCCACGAAGTCAGCCCGGATTACTACCGCCGAAACTCGAACCGTATTGGTGCGCTGCGCCAGATGGCTGTGCAGACCGCGCGGGAAACGAGGAACGACTATTTGCCGGAGTTGGAAGCAGTCGCCCTCGATGAATTGCGCACGTTGTTTGATGAGCCGCCGGACGTGGAAGCGCTGCGCGTCAGCGAAACACTCAACTACACTTTTAGATTCCTAGGAGCGGTTCGTTCAGGCAAGGAAAAGTTTTATCTGTTCGCGCGGCTCGACCCGTTTGAGCAGGCGGAGCTTAGAAAAAAAGCTGCATCGAGAGCGCCTTCAGGAGGGCGCTCGACTTCCGTGAGCGTGCCGGCGGCGGCGGGAGTGCCGGTGAGCCGACCGCGCCGAACGAGCGCGCCTGAGAACTAGCGCTCAGACCACCACACCATTGACTACACGTCGCCGATGGAACAACCCACATTCTTTGACCATGAAGGCGCGCGCGGAAGCGCGGCGGATGCCGAGGGGTTGGTGTTGCACGCGCTCGGCGAGTTTCAGGCGCGTGGAAAAATTCTAGCCGAACGCGAGTTGCCGCTCGACCGTCTACGCGGGGCGTTGCGGCGTGCCGCAGAATCGTTCGCTGTCGAAGAGCTTAACGACGAGCGCGCCGTCGCCGCTCTCGGCAGTCTCGGCGCGGTTGTCCGTCGCGTTCCCACTTTCGTCGCCAAGCATCCGTTTCGAGTCACCGTCCCGTCGGCGCTCGCCGCCCGTGCATTACATCACTACGAAGAGAGTCTAAAGCCGTGATGTAGCGGATGCTGAATTACACAGGCGCCGAAGTCGAGCGTGCGGCGCGTCCGCTCCGAATGCGCCTGAAGCTTGACGCAGATTTGTGACTCGTCCGCAGCAGCGTTGCGACGGCTCTTTTCTAATCTAATGTGCGCGTCAGTCTGGTTCACGGCCACGTCCGAAGATTCGCAGTTGCCTGTAGTTGCCTATTGTCATGAAACCTTCCATGAGCTTACGACACCCGGAAGCGTGCGCCGATTTGTGGGGCTATGTGTACGCCGTGCGCCCGGAGATCGAGCGCGCCCTGACGGACTATTTGCCAATCGCGCCCACGTCAACTGACACGAATTTCAACGATGCGTTGCGCTATGCATTGTTCCCCGGCGGCAAGCGCCTGCGCCCCATCTTGACACTGATCGGTGCGGAGTTAGTCGGCGGTCGAAGCCGCGACGTGATGGCGGCAGCAGCAGCGGTCGAGTATGTTCATACGAGTTCGCTGATATTTGACGATCTGCCGTGCATGGACGATGCCACCGAGCGGCGCGGTCTTGAAGCTTTGCATCTTCGTTACGGCGAAAGCCTCGCCGTGCTGGTAGCGCTGGCGCTGCTCAACGCCTCATACGGACTCGTCTTTATGAACAACCGCGATCAGCAACAGTGCATTGACGCGCACCGCGAACTCGTCGCCTGCGTCGGCACAAACGGCATGGTTATGGGGCAGACCGTGGACCTTTCGGACACCACCGGACGCGACGAATTCGATGCCATCAGGAACCTCAAAACCTCAGCCTTGATGCGCCTCTCATTACGGCTCGGCGCAATCCTCTCCGGTGCTGATGCGGGTCAACTCGCAGCTCTATCACAGTTTGCCGAACTAATCGGGCAGGCTTACCAACTCAGCGATGACATGATTGATTTGAACGAAGACGCTCTGCTCTGTGTTGGCGGGGCGCGGACGGCAACACTCGCCTACGAGCGGGGTATGCCTGACGCCAAGTTGCGCGTCGCGTGCATGGTCGCCGAAGCAAAGAGCGTGTTGACGGCGGAGTTCGGGACGACCCGCCCGGCGCTTCTGCTCGGCGAGATGGCCGACTACATCGCCACGCGCGAAAGCTGACGTTGGTGAATAGTAAATGGTCAACGCAATGAGCGTTTCCACCTATTCCATCATGTTCCATTCATCATCGGCCTCTTACCATTCACGCTTGCTTTGATGTCTTCACTCATCCAAATCGCACCTTCAAAAAAGTCCGTAGTGCCTGCGCCCGACGTCGAGCGCGCGTACCGATACTGCCAAGAGACGACGCGCGTACACGCTAAAAGCTTTTATTTCTGCGCTCGTTTTCTGCCTCCCGAAAAGAGGCGGGCGATCTATGCCGTCTACGCGCTCTGTCGCCACGTTGACGACGAAGTGGATGAGGCTGATGTGCGCGATGAAGACGGCGCGCGGGCGGCAATTGAGCGCTGGCGCAATGAGCTACAGTCGGTCTACAGGAACGAGGCGTCGTCTTCGCCGTCGCCGGTGCTCGTCGCGTGGCGCGACATGCTGCAGCGTTATCCGATTGCCGAGGAGTTGCCGCTCGAACTAATGCGCGGAGTGCTGATGGACACATATCAGAAGCGGTATGCGACGTGGGACGAGTTGCGCGTTTACTGCTACCGGGTCGCTTCAATTGTCGGCCTCATGTCAACGGAGATTTTCGGCTACCGCGAAGCCTTTACGCTCAAGTACGCCGAGGCGCTCGGGCTGGCGATGCAGTTAACGAACATCCTTCGGGACATCGGCGAAGACTTGGCGCTTAATCGAATTTACCTGCCGCAGGACGACCTCGCAAAATTCGACGTGTCGGAAGACATGCTGGCGCGGGGCGAAGTGACAGGAAATTTTCGGGAGTTGATGAAATTCGAGATTGAGCGTGCGCGCTCGTTTTACCGGGAAGCGGAAAAGGGGATTCCTCTGCTCGACCGCGACACACGATTCACCGTCCTGCTGGCGGCACGGCTTTACGCACGAATCCTCGACGAAATAGAGCGCGCCGACTTTAATGTATTCACGCGACGCGCTCACCTGACCCTTTTCGCAAAGGTGCGCGCCGCGCCGCGCGTGTGGCGTGAGGCGCGAAAACTGTGACGGGGCGGAACATGATAATGAGTGGGGCGTTTGAATTGCCGCGTTGCTGATTGGTGAGACCGTCTGCTAACATGCGCCGCGCTCAGAGATGTTGTTCTCACCTCGTACCGTTCGACCACCCTTTAAGGAACACGACACTTACGCGAATGATTATAAATGAGAGTCGTCGGAGATTTCTCGGCAGCGCCGCCGCCGGCCTCGGCGCAGCGACACTTGGCACCCAAAGCACCACGAACGCTTCTTCATCCGAAGCGTCGCCGCAGGGCGCGAACACCACTGCGCAGAAGCGTACCGTGCCGCTGCTTGCCGTTGCTAGCGACAACGGAATCGCGGCGGTGACGAAGGCCGTCGAGGTGATGCGCGGCGGGGGCGACACGCTTGACGCCGTGATCGCCGGAGTCGAGACCGTTGAGCTTGATCCGAAAGACAACTCTGTCGGCTATGGCGGATTGCCGAATGAGCGCGGCGAGGTCGAACTCGATGCCAGCGTGATGCACGGCCCGACGCGGCGCGCGGGCGCGGTCGCGTCGCTACGCGGAGTGCGCAGGCCGTCACAGGTCGCCCGCGCGGTGTTAGAGCGGACCGACCACATTCTGATCGTCGGGCAGGGAGCGCGCGATTTCGCCACCGCGCACGGCTTCGAGGATGTCAACCTTTTGACCGAGGAGTCGCGCGTCGCGTGGCTGAGGTGGAAGGAAAGTTTGTCGGACTCTGATAAGTGGGGGCCGACTCCCAATCCGCCCGCGCCCGCTTCACCGGCCGGCCGGAAAAAGCTCGCGGGCGAGCGGTCAAGCTTCAGATTGGCGGAAATTTACAGCAAAGGTGATGCACAGCGGCGCGACGCCCTACTCGCGTGGGCCGATGAGGTGGCACGAAAGCCGCCCACCGGCACCATCAACTGCATTGCTTTAGACGGCGCTTTCGACATTAGCGGCGTCACCACGACGAGCGGGCTGGCGTGGAAGATACCCGGCCGGGTCGGGGATTCGCCGCTGATCGGCTGCGGTTTATATGTGGATAACGAGGTCGGCGCGGCAGGCTCCACCGGGCGCGGCGAAGAAGTCATCTACATTAACGGCGCGCGCTCCGTCGTTGAATATATGAAGCGAGGCATGTCGCCGGAGCAGGCGTGTCTCGACGCGCTGAAGCTAATCGCCGCGCGCTACGGCAACGATCAGGATAAACTAAAAAACATTGACGTTAATTTCTACGCACTGAATAAGCGCGGCGAATACGCCGGGGCCGCCATCTGGAGCCATTCGGTAAGCTCCAAAGGCGAGCGCCGCCGCCACCAGTTCGCGGCGGACGAGGGTAAGGGCGGACGCCACCGCGACAGCGCGTATCTTTTCGAGCGTCGCGTTTAAGACGAACGTAAAGAGTTGATAAGTCTTCGTCGTAAGTGATTAAGCGTTTAACGAAGATGCTGTAAAAAGCGCTTGTTTTACTAAATGTTTATTGACACACGTCAACGTTTCGTGTAAAAAGGCGGGGACTATTGAAGCCCATAGTGGCTCTCATTCCTGTTTTTAATGAGAAGTTCCGCGCGGGGCTATTGAATTTCTTGAGACGGATTGGCGAGATAAACAAACAAATCGTCTCCTGCAAGTCCACTCGAAGACTTGTGGCGCGCTCTCTCAAATCTTGAAAGTTCACCTACGGGAGGAGAAGTAATGATCAGCAGAACTTGGAGCCGAACGCCCATCGCGCTCAGCCTTGCGGTCGCCATCTTGAGCATGTACTCGATGGTCGCGCTGGCCGCGCCGGGGCAAGGGCAGGCGGGGCCATCAGGCGATCTGTCAGTTGTCGGCGAAGTTTCCGTCAACGGCACAAAGGCCATTTCCGGTGCCACCGTTTTTTCGGACAGCACCATCACCACTGCGCAGAATTCCAGCGCGGTCGTTAGCCTCGGCAAACTCGGTCGCGTCGAGCTTTTGCCGAACTCAAGCGTGAAACTCAGCTTTACCGAAACGGGTGTCATGGGCGCGCTCGACGCCGGTCGTGTTCGCCTCTCAACGCCCTCCGGTGTGACTGCTAACGTATCAACCAAAGACGGTTCGGCGGTGGCTGACAGCAATCAGCCGAACGTGTTCCTCGTTGACGTTGAATGCGGCAACACGGTCGTCAACACGCAGACCGGGCGCGTCGAACTTCGCTCCGGTAGCGCCGCCAAACAAATTACGGCGGGTAATCAGGATACGGCAGGTCAAGCCACTCCGGGCACCCGCTGCACCCGTTTGGCTACTCCCGGTATGGCCGGCATTAGCGGCGGCGCGCTTGCTGCCTTATTGTTGGCCGCCGGTGGCGCAATCGCCGCCGCAATCTTCGCCGCTTCGAGCGACGACGAATTCCAGACCGGCGGTAGCCCGATTGTTGTCAGTCCCAGCCGCTAGTACATAGCACCAAAGACAACACCCGTCAGGTTTTTCTGTCTATTACCTTGCGGGTCACGCGATAAGTTAAATGCGCGTGACCCGCAAGCTTTTGCCCCTGCCTCTCCCCGCCCAATTCCCAAAAGGACAAACAGAAATGCATATTGCAGTAATTGGTACGGGCTATGTTGGCTTAGTGACCGGTGCCTGCTTCGCGGAATTTGGAGTTAACGTAACTTGTGTTGACGTTGACGCGGAGAAGATCGCGCGCCTTCGAGACGGCATAATGCCGATTTACGAGCCGGGTCTTGATCAGTTGGTGACGAAGAACGCGCAGGCAGGAAGGCTTCATTTTACGACCGAATTGAGTGCCGCCGTGGAGCAGGCGCTCGTGATCTTTCTGGCCGTAGGCACGCCCCCGTGCGAGGACGGGTCGGCTGATTTGCGATTTATCGAAGAGGCCGCTCGCACCGTCGCTCGTCACATGAACGGCTACAAAGTTATTGTGACGAAATCAACAGTTCCGGTGGGCACGGGCGAACACTTAAGGCAACTCATCCGCGAGCACCAGACGCAACGCATCAATTTCGGCATCGTCTCGAACCCGGAGTTTCTGCGCGAAGGTGCGGCGATAGACGATTTCATGCGTCCCGACCGGGTGGTGCTCGGCAGCCGCGATGAAGAGGCCATTGCGATTATGCGTGATCTGTATCGTCCCCTGTATCTCATCGAGACCCCGTTCGTGATTACTTCAGTTGAAGCGGCGGAGCTAACCAAGTACGCCGCGAACGCCTTTCTCGCCACCAAGATTTCTTTTATTAACGAGATCGCCAATCTGTGCGACCGGATCGGTTGTGATGTGCATGACGTGGCGCGAGCCATCGGCATGGACAATCGCATCGGCAAGAAATTCTTACACCCCGGCCCCGGCTTCGGCGGATCGTGTTTCCCGAAGGATACGCAGGCCCTCGTTTCGGTGGCGAAAGCTTACCGCGCCGACTCATTGATCGTTGACGCCGTCATAGAAGTAAACCGACGCCAACGGGCGGCGATGGTGCCGAAAATAGAAAAGCTCGTCGGCACAATCGAGGGTAAGACGATTGCGATGCTGGGTCTTTCATTCAAGCCGGAGACGGATGACATGAGGGACGCACCGTCGGTTGACATCATTCAGGAACTGATGGCGAAGGGCGCGAAAATCAGGGCGTATGATCCTGTCGCAATTCCGCAGGCGCGGAAGGTTCTGCCGGAAATTGAATACGCCGAGGACGAGTACAAAGCCGTCGAGGGAGCGGACGCGCTCATATTTATGACGGAGTGGAATCAGTTCCGCGCGCTCAACATGGAGCGAATTCGCGAATTGATGCGTTCCCCGAAAATCGCCGACCTGCGCAACATCTACGATCCGGCGACAGTGCGCGAACTCGGCTTTGAATACGTCGGCGTCGGAAGATAAAAGCAGTGCTGAGTGCTGAGTGCTGAGTAGGAAAACCTGCCAGCACTCAGCACTCAGCACTCAGCACTTTTCTATGTCACTTTCAGGCATCGTTCTCGTAACAGGTGGCGCGGGGTTCGTCGGGTCGCACATCGCGGCGACGCTCGCGACGCGCGGCGCGCGCGTCCGCGTGCTCGACGATCTTTCGACCGGGCATGCTGAGAATCTGGAAGAAATCAGCGGCGAGATAGATTTCGTGCGCGGAAGCTTAACTGACGGCGAGAGGCTTAGCCGCGCCCTCGAAGGAGTTGAGCTTGTCTTCCACGAGGCGGCGATTCCGTCCGTGCCCCGCTCGGTGGAGAATCCGCGCGAGACGCATCAGGCTTGCGTCGAAGGAACTTTCTCGCTCCTTTTGGCGGCGCGCGACGCCGGGGTGCGCCGCCTCGTTTACGCCGCTTCGAGTTCGGCTTACGGCGACCAGCCGACGCTGCCGAAAATAGAGACGATGCGTCCCGAACCGCTCTCGCCCTACGCCGTCGCTAAACTCGTCGGCGAATACTACTGTCAGGTCTGGACGCGCTCTTACGCTTTCGAGACTGTGTGTTTACGCTACTTCAACGTCTTCGGCCCGCGACAAGACCCCAGTTCGCAGTACTCCGGCGTGATCTCGCGCTTCATTGACGCGCTGATGACGGGCAAACGCCCGGTCATCTACGGCGACGGCGAACAGTCGAGGGATTTCACCTACGTCGCCAACGTCATCGAGGCCAACATGCGCGCCGCCGAAACGACGCGCGGCGTCGGCGAGGTCATTAACGTCGCCAACGGCCAGCGAATTACTTTGAATGAATTACTGGGCACGATGAAAAAGATTACCGGCAAAACGGAGGTCGAGGCTGAATACAGAGAGTCGCGCGTCGGCGACGTAAAGCACAGCCTTGCCGACATCACGCAGGCGCGCGACTTACTCGGCTATGAATCGAAGGTCGGTTTAGAAGAAGGCTTGCGGCTGACGCTCGATTGGTGGAAAGGTAGCCGCTTCGCAAAGTAATTTTAAGAAAAGATTTCACCACAAGGTCACGAAGCACACTAAAACCACTTATGAGTTTTAGTGTGCTTGGTGTCTTTGTGGTGAAAAATGTATCCTCAACGCTACGTCTGCTGTACCTCTAATTTGCGTCAACCTTTCACCATCTTCGCCAGACTTGCAACATAAGGCGGTCGCGCGACGCCTTTGTCGGTGATGATCGCGGCGATTAGATCGTTGGGCGTGACGTCAAAGGCTGGGTTGTGAACCGCAATGCCTTCGGGCGCGAGACGTTCGCCGCGGATATGCGTCACTTCCGCCGCGTCGCGCTCTTCTATCGGGATTTGTTCGCCGGTCGAAAGAGCAAGGTCAATCGTCGAGATAGGGGCGGCGACGTAGAACGGTATATCGTGGCGCTGGGCGAGCACCGCGACCATGTATGTCCCAATCTTATTTGCTGTGTCGCCGTTCGCGGCGATGCGATCCGCGCCGACGACCACCGCATCAATTTTGCCCTGCTTCATCACATGACCGGCCATGTTGTCAGTGATGAGCGTCACCGGGATTTCGTCCTTCTCTAACTCCCACGCGGTCAGGCGTGCGCCTTGCAAAAAAGGGCGCGTCTCATCGGCGAACACGGCGATACGTTTACCTGCATCGCGCGCGCCGCGAATCACGCCGAGGGCGGTGCCGTAGTCCCCGGCGGTGGCGAGCGCCCCGGCGTTGCAGTGCGTGAGCACGGTCGCACCGTCCGAGAGCAATTCGCCGCCAAAACGCCCGAGCGCGCGGTTCGCTTCAAGGTCTTCCTTGTAGATTGCCTTCGCTTCTTCAATCAATCTCTGTTTAATTTCTTCGCTGTCGGTAGTGGCGGCACTCGCGCGGCGGAAGCAATCGCGCATGCGTTCGATGGCCCAGAACAGATTAACTGCAGTCGGGCGCGTCCGGCTCATCACATCGCACATGTAGTTAAAGTCGTACTCAAGATCGGCGGCGGACGTGCTGACGGATTGTTTCGCGCCGAGGGCAAGTCCCATCGCGGCTGAGACGCCGATGGCCG